>JBJTFE010000299.1:0-2498 GCA_046093265.1 Phenylobacterium sp.
GTGAACAGACTGAGCGCGAAATTCTTTTGCTCAGTGACAGGAACATTGTTGGAGCAAAGGAATTTGAACAGGCGGCTGACCTGTTCGCCATGGCCGGTATTGTGCCTGTTAACAGCCGCATGGCCAAGGCGTACAAGATCACGCAGCGGATTATGACCGGAGCGGAGATTCTGGAAACGAACGAATGGCAGGGGCAATATTTGCCGATTGTCCCGGTTTATGGCGAGGAAATCAATATTGAGGGGAAGCGGTATTTCCGCAGCCTGATTCACAACGGCATGGATGCCCAGCGGATGCTGAATTATTGGCGTACGACTGCAACCGAGCTTGTCGCTCTTGCTCCGAGAGTGCCTTTTATTGGCGAAGAGGGGGCGTTTGACGCCGATCCGAATTGGGTTACTGCAAATACGCAATCACATCCGTTCTTGCAGTACGCAAGAGGCTCGAACATGCCGCAGCGCCAACCGATTGACGGCGGAACGGCGGCGGGGGCTATGTCTGAGGCTCTTGCGGCTTCGGATGACATTAAGTCCACAATTGGCATGTATGATGCCAGCCTTGGGGCGCGGTCGAACGAGACCTCCGGCAAGGCCATCCTGGCCCGCCAGAGGGAGGGGGACGTCTCGACCTTCCACTACATCGACAACCTGTCCCGGGCGATCCGGCACGCCGGGCGGGTGCTGATCGACCTGATCCCCCGGGTGTATTCGGCGCCGCGCATGGTGCGGATCCTGGGGCCGGACGGGGCGCCGGCCCTTGCGGCCGTGAACGGGGCCGAGGGCGGCGGGAGCCGGGTCTTCGACCTGTCGGCCGGGCGCTATGACCTGACCGTCCGCGCCGGGCCCTCCTTCGCCTCGCGGCGGGAGGAGGCGGCGAGCCAGATGATCGAGCTGATCCGCGCCAGCAGGTCGCCGATCAGCGGCGCCGCCGGGGGATAGGCGCGGATCAGCTCGATCATCTGGCTGGCCGCCTCCTCCCGCCGCGAGGCGAAGGAGGGCCCAGCCCGCACCGTCAGGTCATAGCGCCCGGCCGACAGGTCGAAGACCCGGCTCCCGCCCCCCTCCGCGCCGTTCACGGCCGCAAGCGCCGGCGCCCCGTCCGGCCCCAGGATCCGCACCATGCGCGGCGCCGAGTACACCCTCGGGATCAGTTCGATCAGCACCCGCCCGGCGTGGCGGATCGCCCGGGACAGGTTGTCAATGTAGTGGAAGGTCGAGACATCCCCCTCCCTCTGGCGGGCGAGGATGGCCCGGCCGGAGGTCTCGTTCGACCGCGCCCCCAGGCTCGCATCGTGCAGGCCCATGATCGACTTCAGGTCGTCGGCGGCGTTCAGCGCCTCCTGCAGGGCCCCGGCGGGAACCCCCGCGAAGGGCTGGCGCTGCGGCGGCTCGGGGCCGTCATACTCGATGAAGGCGTGGGTCTGGCTGTTGGCCGTCGTCCACTTGGCCTGGTCGGTGTCGAAGGCGCCCTTCCGCCCAATGAAGGGGGCCTTGGGCGCCAGGGCCACCAGCTCCGTCGAGGTCGTCCGCCAGTAGTTGAACATCCGCTGGGCGTCCCGGGCGTCGCGCACCAGGCCGCGCAGGCGCCGACGGCCGTCCACCCGGATCTCCTCGCCATAGACCGGCACGAGGGGAATGAACCGGCCCGGCCAGTCCACCGTCTCCAGCACCGCCGCGCCCGACAGGATTCTCTGCACCACCTTAAGGCCGGGGACGGTGCGCGGCGGCCCGGCCGGCGCCAGCCCCGCCGCCTCCAGGAAGGGGCGCCGCGCCTCGAAGACCTCCGCCTCCATCTCCTGGCCGTCGGTCAGGGTGACCAGGGTCCGCTGCACCGCCTCGCGCCGCCAGTACTCCACCAGCCGCACCTGCCCCCCGGCCTCCCGGTGCGGGCCGGCGCCGCCCGCCAGGTCCTCGTCCTCGAAGTCCACCGGCTCGGCGTCGGGCCAGCGGGCGGCGAAGGCCCGGCGGTCCATCTGACGGGTCACGAAGGCCAGGTCCCAGTCCGAGGAGTCGGCGGCCAGGGAGTCCGGGTCGCCCCAGACGGTGAAGGGGTCTGCCACCCGCTCGATGGCAAGGTCCAGATCCTCCGCCCCCGTCTCCGAGGCCCGGGCGTTGATGCGGAAGACGCCGAAGCCGCAGGTCACGGCGAAGTCCAGGGCCGTGTCATAGGCCACGTCGGCGTCCGACGACTGCTCGATGTTGCGGATCAGGCCGTTCAGCACCTCCGCCGTCGCCGGGTCCGCCGCCGAATCCACCGGATGGCAGGTGATGGCCGGCCGGTTCTGCCGCGCCTCGTTCACCACCTGGCGGATGAAGGCCGGCAGCCGGTTCAGGGTCAGGCAGGGCCGCCCCTCCAGTTCCCGCGCCCGGCGGATGGCCTCCGGCCACTGCTCGCCCAGCCGGGCGAAGCGCAGGTCCTCGGCGGCGGCCAGCCGGTCCTCCCGGCCCGCCTCCCGCGCCCGGGCGAAGTCCGCCCGCGCCTGCGCCAGGATCCTTTCC
>JBJTFE010000300.1:0-3701 GCA_046093265.1 Phenylobacterium sp.
CCCCAGTCCATGGCCCAGACGGCCGCCGAGTTCGGGCTCAAGCCCGATGAGTACGACCTGATCCTGAAGCGCCTCGGACGCGAGCCGAACCTGGTGGAGCTTGGGGTGTTCTCGGTCATGTGGTCGGAGCACTGCTCTTACAAGTCGAGCCGCCGGCACCTGTCCAAGTTCCCGACCACCGGTCCGCGGGTCATCTGCGGCCCCGGCGAGAACGCAGGCGTGGTGGACATCGGCGACGGCCAGGCCTGCATCTTCAAGATGGAGAGCCACAACCACCCCTCCTTCATCGAGCCCTATCAGGGCGCGGCGACCGGGGTGGGCGGGATCATGCGGGACGTCTTCACCATGGGCGCCCGGCCCATCGCCCTGCTCAACGCCCTGCGGTTCGGCGCGCCGGAACATCCCCGCACCCGGCGGCTGCTGTCCGGCGTGGTCTCGGGCATCGGCGGCTATGGCAACTGCGTGGGCGTACCCACCATCGGCGGCGAGACCAACTTCCACCGGGGCTATGACGGCAACATCCTGGTCAACGCCATGTGCGTGGGCCTGGCCGACGCCGACGCCATCTTCTACTCGGCGGCCCCGGCCGCAGGCCTGCCCGTGGTCTACTTCGGGTCCAAGACGGGCCGCGACGGCATCCACGGGGCGACCATGGCCTCGGCGGAATTCGACGACGCCTCCGACGAGAAGCGGCCCACCGTCCAGGTCGGCGACCCCTTCGCCGAGAAGCTTCTGATCGAGGCGACGCTTGAGCTCATGGCCTCCGGCGCCGTGGCCGCGATCCAGGACATGGGGGCGGCGGGCCTGACCTCCTCCTCGGTGGAGATGGCCGGCAAGGGCGGGGTCGGCATCGAGCTGGACCTGGACCAGGTGCCCCAGCGCGAGACCGGCATGAGCGCCTACGAGATGATGCTCTCGGAGAGCCAGGAGCGGATGCTGGCCATCCTCAAGCCGGGGCGCGAGGCCGACGGCCACAGGATTTTCGAGAAGTGGGGCCTGGACGCCGCCGTCATCGGCCGGACGACCGATGCCGGCCGGATCGTCCTGCGTCATGGCGGCGAGGTGGTCTGCGACCTGCCGCTGGCGCCCCTGTCCGACGACGCTCCCCTCTACGACCGTCCCTGGACCCAGCCGGCCCTCCAGCCCCGTCTTGAGCCCGCCGGCGTCCCGGCGCCCGGGGACTACGCCGAGGCCGTGCTGCGCCTGATGTCCGCCCCGGACATGGCCTCCAAGCGCTGGCTGTGGGAGCAGTACGACCGCCACGTCATGGCCGACACCCTGGAGGACAGCGCGACGGGCGCCGACGCCGGCGTGGTGCGCGTCCACGGGACCCGCAAGGCCATCGCCGCAACCTCGGACTGCACGCCGCGCTATGTCCAGGCCGACCCCTATGAGGGCGGCAAGCAGGCCGTGGCGGAGGCCTGGCGCAACCTGACGGCCGTCGGGGCGGACCCCATCGCCATCACGGATAACCTCAACTTCGGCAATCCCGAACGGCCGGAGATCATGGGCCAGATCGTCCGGGCCATCGAGGGCATGGCCGAGGCCTGCCGGGCCCTCGAATTCCCGGTCGTGAGCGGCAATGTCAGCCTCTACAACGAGACCAGCGGCGCGGCGATCCCGCCGACCCCCACCGTGGGCGGCGTCGGCCTGATCCCGGACTATGGCCGCCGGGCGGACTTCTCCGGCCTCCGGGACGGCATGTCCCTCGTTCTGGTGGGCGAAACCCGGGGTGAACTCGGCGCCTCCATGTACCTGCGCGAGGTCCTGGGCCGCGAGGACGGCGCCCCGCCGCCGGTGGACCTGGCCGCTGAGCGCCGCAATGGCGACTTCGTCCGCGCCCTGATCCGCGAGGGTCGGGTCACGGTGGCGCACGACCTGTCGGATGGCGGCCTGGTCGCCGCCGCCGCAGAGATGGCGCTGGCCTCCGGAGTCGGCCTTACCCTCGCCAGTGACCCGGCCCTGCCCGTCCAGGGCTGGCTGTTCGGCGAGGACCAGGGCCGATACCTGCTGGGCTGCACCGACGCCCGCGCCATCCTCGAGGCCGCAGCGGCTTCAGGCGTCCCGGCCCGGGCCGTCGGCGCCGGCGGCGGCGACAACCTGGCCTGCGAGGGCGTCTTCAGCCTGCCCCTCGACCAGCTCCGCGCCCGGCACGAGGGCTGGCTCCCGGCCTACATGGGCTGAGGCTCAGCCGGCGGCGGCGAGACCCCGTTCCAGGAGGTCCAGAGCCGCCGCAGCGAAGGCCTCCATGTTGGCGCGGCGGTCCGAGCTGCCGGTCTCCAGGGTGATCACCGTTTCGATCGGGCCGGAAATGGCGAGGCAGGTGTGCCCCGCGGCGTCCCCGTAGCCGTTGCCGGATGGACCGGCGGCGCCGGTCTCGGACACGCCCCACCCGGCGTCGAACTGCTCGCGGATCGATCGGGCCAGCAGCAGGGCGTAGGGCTCGCTGGACGAGCGCATCCCCGCCGTCGCCTCTCGCGGGATGTCCAGCAGGGCGAAACGGGCCTTTGCCGTGTAGATCACCCCGCCGCCGAGGTAATAGGCCGAGGCGCCGGCCACCCCCAGGAGGGCGGCCGAGATCAGACCGCCCGACGAGCTTTCGGCGACCGCGACGGTTTCCCCTCGCGCACGCAGGCGCTCGGCGATGGACTCGGCGAGAGTGTCGAGGAGAACGGTCATGATGCGGTTCCTTCAGGCCTGCGGGGGGCTGGCCACGCCCCCTCTGTCAGGGGCATGATGCCCCGGAAAGCCCAAGGGAGAAAATGGCCATGACGTCGACCCAGGCAACCGGATTTGATCTTTCGCGCCTGGAGCGCATCGGCGAGCACCTGGAGCGCAACTACATCGGCCCGCAGAAGATCTCCGGCTGCCAGATCGCGGTGGCCCGCCACGGTATCCCCGCCTATTCGGGAAGCTTCGGCAGCATGGACCTGGAGCGCGGCAAGGCCATGCGCGACGACGCCATCTTCCGCATCTATTCGATGACCAAGCCGATCACCTCGGTGGCCTTGATGATGCTGTACGAGCGGGGCTACTTCCAGCTGAACGACCCGGTCAGCCGGTATGTCCCGTCCTGGAGGAACCACCGGGTCTCGGTGTCCGGTGAGGGCGAGGACCTGGTCACCGAGCGGCCCCGCCGGCCGGTTTCCTGTCGGGACGTCCTGTCCCACACGGCGGGCCTGACGTATGGTGGCGGGCTTCCGGGCGTGGGCATCCAGCACCCTCTCGACAAGGCCTACAGGGCGCTCAGGATTCGCTCCTCCGACACCACCGACACCATGGTGGAGTTTATGGACAAGCTGGCCCAGGTGCCCCTGCGATACCACCCTGGCGAACGCTGGATGTACTCCCTGGCCACAGACGTCTGCGGCGCCTTGGTCGAGATCATCTCCGGCCGGCCCTTCGCCGAATTTCTGCGCGACGAGATCTTCGAACCCCTCGGCATGAAGGACACCGCCTTCCACGTCGCCCCGGACAAGGTCGACCGGTTCTGCGCCAACTACCAGCGCGGCCCGGACAAGGCCCTGAAGCTGATCGATGACCCGGCGACCAGCAACTTCACCCGCGACCCGGCCTTCAAGTCCGGCGGCGGCGGCCTGACGGGGACCACGGCCGACTACATGCGCGTTTGCGAGATGCTCCGGCGCGGCGGCGAACTGGACGGCGTGCGCATCCTGGGGCCGCGCACCCTGGAGATGATG
>JBJTFE010000301.1:0-2345 GCA_046093265.1 Phenylobacterium sp.
GACCCGCATGATCTCGTTCGTCCCCTCCAGGATCTGGTGCACGCGCAGGTCGCGCACGATCCGCTCCAGCGGATAGTCCCGCAGATAGCCATAGCCGCCGTGCAGCTGCAGGGCCTGGTTGGCCACCTCGAAGCCGCCGTCCGTGGCGAAGCGCTTGGCCATGGCGCAGTAGAGGGTGGCGTCGGGGTCCCCGGCGTCGAGGGCGTGGGCCGCGCGGCGCACCATCAGGCGGGCGGCCTCCAGCTCGGTGGCCATGTCGGCGAGGCGGAACTGGAGGGCCTGGAAATCGGCCAGGGGCCGGCCGAACTGGCGCCGGGCGGCCAGGTGTTCGCGGGCGGTCTCCAGGGCCAGGCCCGCCCCGCCGAGGGAGCAGGCGGCGATGTTGATCCGGCCCCCGTCCAGCCCGGCCATGGCGAAGCGGAAACCCTGGCCCTCCTCGCCGATTCGGTTCTCCGCCGGCACGCGCACCCCGTCGAAGTGCACCATGGCCGTGGGCTGGGCGTTCCAGCCCATCTTGCGCTCCTGCGCGCCAAAGGACAGGCCCGGCGTCCCCGCCTCCACGACGAAGGCCGAGACGCCCCGCGCCCCCTCCCCGCCCGTCCGGGCCATGACGAGGTAGAGGTCGGAGGTCCCCGCCCCGGAGATGAAGGCCTTGGCGCCGTTCAGCACATAGGCCTCGCCGTCGCGCTCGGCCCGGGTGGAGAGGGCCGCCGCGTCCGACCCGGCCCCCGGCTCGGTCAGGCAGTAGCTGGACAGCATGTCCATGGTCGTCAGCCGGGGCAGCCAGCGCTGGCGCTGGGCCTCGCTTCCGAACCGGTCGATCATCCACGAGACCATGTTGTGGATGGAGATGTAGGCCGCCACGGCCACGTCGCCCCGGCTCAGCTCCTCGAAGACCAGGGCCGCGTCCAGCCGGCCCAGGCCCGAACCGCCCACGTCCTCCGCCACATACAGCCCGGCGAAGCCCAGGGCCGCGGCGGCGCGCAGGGTCTCCACCGGAAACACCTTCGCCTCGTCCCAGCGGGCCGAGTGGGGCGCCAGCTCCGCCCCGGCGAAGGCCCGGGCCGCCGCCTGGATGGCCGCCTGGTCGTCATTGAGCGCAAAGTCCATCCGGTCCTCCGCCAATCGGGGCGCCTCCGCCGTCTGGAGCCTGGCCGACGGCCTGTCAACGCCGCGCCCCTTGCACCCCTTCCGCAATTGCGCGAGACCGCAGGGCATGAGCCCGAAGCCCCTCGCCCCCTACCCCGCCCTGCGCCTGCGCCGCCTGCGCCAGGCCGACTGGATTCGCCGCCTGGTCCGCGAGACCGTGCTGACCCCCGCCGACCTCATCTGGTCCATGGTGGTGCACGAGGGCGAGGGCGAGGTTCCCGTCGCCTCCATGCCCGGCGTCAGCCGCCTGTCGGTGAAGGACTGCGCCCGCGCCGCCGTGGAGGCGCGCCGGCTGGGCATTCCGGCCATCGCCATCTTCCCCCACATCGACGGCGCCCGGAAGGACGCCGAGGGCAGCCTGGCCGCCGACCCGGGCGGGGTCATCCCCCGGGCGGTCAAGGCCATGAAGGACGCCGCCCCCGAGGTGGGGATCATGTGCGACGTGGCCCTCGACCCCTTCACCACCCACGGCCACGACGGCCTGATCCGCGCCGGCCGGATCGCCAACGACGCCACCATCGAGCGCCTGGTCGCCCAGGGCCTGATGCAGGCGCAGGCCGGCGCCGACATCCTGGCCCCCTCCGACATGATGGACGGCCGCGTCGGCGCCCTGCGCGGCGCCCTGGAAGGCGCCGGCCATGCGGACGTGATGATCATGTCCTACGCCGCCAAGTTCGCCTCGGCCTTCTACGGCCCCTATCGCGACGCCATCGGCTCAGGGAAGCTGGGCTCCGGCCCCGACGACAACCCGGCCGACAAGACAACCTACCAGATGGACCCAGCCAACACCGAGGAGGCCCTGCGCGAGGTGGGCCAGGACCTGGCCGAGGGCGCCGACATGGTGATGGTGAAGCCCGGCCTGCCCTATCTCGACATCGTGCGCCGGGTGGTGGAGGCCTATCGCGCCCCCACCTTCGCCTTCCAGGTCTCGGGCGAGTACGCCATGCTGAAGGCCGCCGCCGCCAACGGCTGGCTGGACGAGGACCGCGCCGTGCTGGAAAGCCTCACCGCCTTCAAGCGCGCCGGCGCGGCGGGGGTGATTACTTACTTTGCGCCGCAGGCGGCGCGGGTGTTGGGGGCGTAGGGGGGATTTGTACACCAAGGTCCATGGGCACTATCAGGCGCATCGGATCACTCTCGCGGGTGTGAACGAGGACGCCTTTGTGCGTTCGTTGACTTCGGCTCGCGTGCAGATG
>JBJTFE010000302.1:0-8128 GCA_046093265.1 Phenylobacterium sp.
GCCCGGCGACAGGGCGTCGGCCACGCCGACCAGGTCGCTGACCATGTGCGGCATGGCGTAGTCGGCCACGGGATGCGGCTTGTCCGAGCCGCCGTAGCCGCGCACGTCGATGGCGCAGGCGGTGAAACCGGCCTCGGCCACCGGGTCGACCTGGTGGCGCCAGGAATACCAGCTCTCCGGGAAGCCATGGACCATGATGACCAGGGGGCCCTGCCCCTGCACCACCGCGCGAAGCTTCACCTCGCCGGCGTCGATCGTCGTGAATTCGGTCATCGGGTCCTCCTTCGGGCGCGCCAACAGACCCCGCCGGGGGCGGCGAGGCAAGTCCCGTCGGCGGGCCGGAGGCGCGGATTCCTGGGTGGCGCACCGCGCCCCGTCGCCTAGGATCACTCCGTCGCGCCGGCGCGGCCTGCCCCAGAGGTTTTCTCCCCATGTCCGCCAGCCAGACGACAGGACCGGCGCCGTCGGAGGCCCGGACGGGGTTCGGAAGCTACCTCTTCACCCAGGCCGCCTGGTTCCTGGCCTTCGGCCTGCAGATGGTTCTGTTCCCCTACCTGGTGCGGGTGGTCCTGCAGGAGAACGAGGTCCGCGTCGGGATCGCGCAGATGTCGATGCAGCTGCCGACGGTCCTCCTGATCCTGCTGGGCGGCTATGCGGCCGACCGGACGGACACTCGGCTGACCGTGCTGGCGGGATGCGGCCTCTGCGCCGCGAGCTTCCTCGGCCTCGGCGTCTTCGTGGCCACGGGTCACCTGACGTACGGCGCCCTGATCGTCTACGCCCTCGGGATCGGGACGATCGGGGCCTTCGTGACGCCGGCGCGGGATGGCCTCCTCAGCCGCGTGGCGCCGGGCGGGATCCAGAAGGCGGTGGGCATGGCCTCCCTGGCCCAGTTCGGCGGGCAGATCGTGGGCATGGCGACGGCGACCGCCGCGCCCCTGGTGGGCCTGCCGGCCCTGCTCTTCGGCCAGTCGGCCATGATGGCGGTGGCGGCGGGCGTCGCGACCCGGATCCGCCCCCGCCCCGCCGGGACGCCGCGTGTCCGGGAGGGCGGCGTCGTGGGCTTCATCGCCGGGGAGATCAGCGGGGGTTTTCGCGCCGCCGCCGCCTCGCCGGTGATCGCACCGGTCATCGTCTGCGCCGTCGGCATGGGCCTGTGCTTCATGGGCGCCTTCGCCGTGCTCCTGCCCCTCATCGTGCAGGGCTACTTCCCCGCCGACCTCGCCGGTCCGGAGCGGGCGCGGATCGCCACAGCCCTCGGGGTGTTCAGCCTCACCTTCTGGATCGGATCGATCCTCTCGACCGTCATCCTGATCCGGGTCGGCCATATCCGCCGCAAAGGGCGGCTGTACCTGGCCGCCCTCTTCAGCGGGTCGATCGTGCTGGTTCTCTGCAGCCTGCCCATGCCGTTCTGGCTTTTGTGCGGGCTGAACTTCCTCTGGGGCCTCGGCGGGGGCGTGGCCATGACCCTGGGGCGCGGGCTGGTGCAGACCTTTTCGCCGCCGGACAAGGTGGCCCGCATCCTCTCGATCTTCACCCTGGGGAACATGGGGGCGGCCCCCGCCGGCGCCGTGCTCTACGGCGTCCTGGCCCACGCCATTGGCCCGCGTGCGGCGATCCTGTTCCCGGGCCTGGGCATGCTGGTGATCGTAGCGGCCGTGGCGCTCCGCTCCCAGCTCTGGCGCCTGGACGAGGCTCTGCCCGCCACCGCGCCGGGAGTTTAGATCAGCGAGTTCCTGGAGGCGGCGACCTCGGAGAAGCGGTGCACCCGCACGGACTGGACGAGGCCGAAGCCGATCATCACCGTCAGCATGACCGAGCCGCCGTAGGACAGAAGCGGCATCGGCACCCCCACCACCGGCGCCATGCCCATCACCATGGCCCCGTTGATCAGTACATAGAGGGCGAAGGTGGAGGTCACCCCGGCCGCGGTCAGGCGGCCAAAATGGGAGTGCGCCCTGCCTGCGGTGCGCAGGGCCATGAAGATCACCGCGGCATAGAGGAGAAGCACCGAGGCGCACCCGACGAAGCCGAACTCCTCGGCCAGGGTGGCGAAGATGAAGTCGGTCTGCTTTTCAGGAAGAAAGTTGAGCTGGCTTTGCGAGCCCAGCCCGTACCCCTTGCCCAGCAGCCCCCCTGAACCCAGGGCGATCTTGGACTGGAGGATGTGGTAGCCGGTCCCCGACGGATCGCTCTCGGGGTCCAGAAAGGTGAGAATCCTCTGCCTCTGATAGTCGTGCAGAACGAAGAGGAAGAAGGCCGGGGCGGCGGCCAGCACCAGACCGGCTCCGGCGAGAATGATCCGCCAGGACAGCCCCGCCAGAACCACGACGGTCAGGCCGGTGAGGGCCAGGAGGACGGCGGTGCCGAGGTCCGGCTGGTGCGCGACGAGGAGGGTCGGGGCCCCGATCATGGCCGCCGGGATGAGGAGCCGCCAGGACAGCCGGGCCTGATCCGCTGACAGTCCGTGATAGAACCGGCCCAGGGCCAGCACCAGCCCCAGCTTCATGATCTCGGAGGGCTGGAAGCTTCCAAAGGGGCCGAGATCCAGCCAGCGCTGCGCGCCGAGGCGGATATCGCCCAGGACCTCGACCGCAATGAGCAGGACCAGCCCGACCCCGTACAGGGGATAGGCGACGGCCGCCCAGATCCGCAGATCGACCATGGCCAGAGCGGCCATGAGGATGAAGGCCAGGCTGAACCGGACGACGTGGTTGGCGGCCCAGGGCCCCCAACTCGAGCCGGCGATGGAGAACATCATCAGCACTCCCGCTCCTGCGATGAGGGCGAGGGCCAGACAGAAGGCGCCGTCGATACGGGCGAGCTTGTCCAATATGCGGCCGCGCTCGACCCTTGATGTGAGGCCCGCGAAGCTCATGCCGGCCCCATCGGCGGGGTGGCGGCGTCCGCTGTCGTCGTCGGCGGCGGCGGCGGGCGCTCGATCCGGTCCCGCAGTTCGGGGTCCTTCAGCAAGGCCAGCCGCATCAGGTCCCGGGCTCTGGGCGCAGCGGCCTGAGCGCCGAAGCCGCCGTGCTCGACGAGGACCGCGATGGCGTATCGAGGCGTATCATGGGGCGCAAACCCGGTGAACCAGGCATGATCGCGCAGGCGCCAGGGACCGTTGGTCCCATGCACGCCGCGACCGCCCTTGTAGTTGTACCCTTGGGCGGTGCCGGTCTTCCCCGACATCCGGATGTCCCCCAGTCCGATCTGCCCCGTGCGGGCCGCCGTCCCGCGGGTCGTCACCGACCCCATCGCCTCGCGGACGAGAGCGAGGTGGGCGGGATCAAACCCAAGGTCCGGCGCCTGCGATCCCTCGGGGTAAGGTACGCCGCCAACCGACCGGATGAGGCGCGGGACCAGAGCTTTTTGGCCATTGGCCATGCGCGCCGCCGCCACGCATTGCTGAAGGGCCGTCACCAGGGTGTAGCCCTGTCCGATCCCGAAGCTCGGCGTCTCGCCCGGATGCCAGACCGGATCCCGGGGGAAGGCGCGACGCTTGAAAGCCGTGTCCGGGATAAGACCCTTTTTCTGACCGGGGATCCCGATGTCGAAGGCCTGTCCCAGGCCGAAGCGCCGGGCGACCTCGGCGATGCGGTCGGGCCCGAGCTTCAGCGAGATGGTGTAGAAATAGGTGTCGCAGGAAGATGCGATGGCGTCGTGCAGGCTGGTCGCGCCGTGCACCCCGTCGCAGCGCCAGCGCCGGCGACCGAAGTACCAGTACCCCGGACAGTTGATGGTCATGTCGGGATCAATGCCGTGCTGCAGGGCTGCGACGGCGACCAGGGTCTTGAAGGTGGAACCTGGCGGATAGGTGGCGGTGAGCGCCTTGTTGAACAGGGGTTTGTGGTCGTACTGGGACAACGCCCGGTACTCCGTTCCGCTCAGGCCCTGGACGAACCTGTTGGCGTCGAAGCTGGGCGCGGACACCATGGTCAGGATGTCGCCGGTCCGGCAATCCATCATCACCGCTGCGCCGCTCTCCTCGCCGAAGAGCTCCAGGCCCTTGATCTGCAGGTCCATGTCGAGGCTGAGCTCGACATCCTTACCAGGTATCGCGGGTATGTCCCCGCCGGGCGCTTGGCGCACCTGTCGCCCACGGGCGTCGACCTCGACCTTCTGCGCCCCGGGCCGCCCCCTCAGGTCCAGATCAAGCGTCTTTTCCAGCCCCTGCCGCCCGATCCGGAAGCCGGGATGAAGCATGATCGGTTCGGCGTTCGGGCCGGTCGGGGCGATGTCTTCCCTGTTCACCTTGGCGACGTAGCCAATCACGTGGGCGAAGGCGCCGCCGTGGGGATAGACCCGCACCTCCCCGATGTCGGCTGTCACCCCCGGCAGTTCGGTGGCGCGCACATTGATCGCGGAGAATTGCTCCCAGGTGATGTCCTCCCTGACCGCCACCGGCGTATTGCGCGGGGCGTTGCCGAGGTCCCTAAGGATGCGCTGCCGGCGCGCCTCATCCATCGGAACGTAGGCGGCCAGAGTGGTCATCATGGCCTCCGGGTTCTGATCCTCCTGCTGCGTGTAGAGAAGCCGGAAACTGGGTCGGTTTGTCGCCAGAACCGCCCCGTTCCGGTCGGTGATCCGGCCCCGGGGCGGGGGCCTTAGCCGGAAATTGAACTGGTTGGAGGTGGAAAGCTTGGCGTATCGCGCGTTCTCGACCAGCTGCAGATAGCCAAGCCGCCCCGCCAGTGCGGCCATCCCGACACTGACCCCGGCGCCCAGCAGGAAGGCCCGTCGGTGGAAGACGCTCTGCCGGGTGTTGACGTCGGAAAGGATGAAGGAGGGCTGGGTCACGGCGGTCAGCGGAACCGGACGTCGGCGTCGCGGAAGACGTCTATGAGCTGGGAGGCGAAGGGGAAGAGCAGAACGGTGGCGAGCCACTGCAGACCTGAGGCGGCGAGGGAAGGCGCGGAAGCGCCCGTCCACAGGACAATCAGCCAACCTGTCGTCTGCGCCAGGAGGCAGGCCAGCCCGTACCAGACCCAAAGCACCCACTGGGACTGCCCTGCGAGGATGTTACGGAACGCCAGCACCGGCAGATAAGCCGCCAGCAAGGCCAGAGACCACAAGCCTGTCGGCGCGCCCCACAGGCCGTCGAGCAGTAGTCCGCCCCCCAGGAGGGCGAAGGCGGGAACGAGCGCAGGCCGGATCATCGCCCAGGCGAAGGCCGGGACCATCAGCGTCACGGGCTCCGGAAGCGGAAGACCCATCAGCCGGATCGGCGCGGCCAGAAGAAGACTGGCCGACAAAGCTGCGAGCAGGGGCGCTCCCACCCATCTCGAAAGCCGGAGGGGGCGGGCGACGGCGCTCACGTCCTCGGCGCCTTCGGCTTTGCAGGGCGAGGCTCCGGACCGGACGCCGAACGGTTCGGCGTCGGCGGCGGCGGCGTTGCCGGCCGGCTGAGAGCGCGAAGGTCCTCAAGCTTTACGAAGTCTTCGAACAGCAACACCCGGACGAAGTCGATCGGCTCCGCATCGGACGCCAGCCGCACCCGCAATCCCCCGTCGACGCCCCGTTCGACCCGGCCCACCGTGATCCCGCGGGGCAGGACGCCGCCGTCCCCCGAGGTCATAACCAGATCTCCGGGTCGCGCGGCGTCGTCGCCCCGGAGAAAGGTCAGCTCAGGCGCCCAGCCGCCGTCCCCCGCAAGGATCGCACGGGCGCGGGTCCGCTGAATCATCACCGGCGTTCGGGAAGCGGCGTCGGTCAACAGGAGCACCCGGCTGACGCGGCGGGAGACTCCGATCACCCGGCCGACCAGACCATGTTCGCTGAGGACCGGATGACCTATGGCCACGCCCTTGTCGGATCCGACATTGATCAGACGGGTGTTCGAGAAGGGACCGCGGCTCTCGGCCACGGTCCGGCCGGTCACCATGGGGATCGGAGGATCGACAGTGAGTCCCAGAAGGGCGCGGTACCGGGCGTTCTCGTCCGCCAGGGCGATGGCCCTGTCGCGCCACTGCCTGGCCACCGCCAGTTCAGCCTTGAGGCGCCGGTTTTCGGAAACTGCGAACATGTATGCGCCGATCCCATCGGCGATCCCGCCCGCCCATTGGACCGGGGCGGCGAGGGCCCCCGTCACGGGCGCGACCATCCCGTCGGACACCCTGCGAAAGGCGTTGTAGGCTTCTGCCTGATAGGTTTGCCGACGGTCGACCATCAGGAGGGCGAAGGCAATGACCAAGGCGACCGCCGCCGCCGTCGCCGCCCCGAGGACAAGCGGCACCCGGAGCGCACCGCAAGGCTTATCCCACCAAGACACGGCCCCGACGATCTCCCGCCCGCCCCGGAGCAAGGGAGGGCCTCTTTTTCGCGCTGCAGATCAGCCCCGCTGAATGTTCTCAGTTCCGCGATTCCCGCCAAACGGAAGATGGTCCCGACGCAATCAATCCCCAGCCGCGTCCATGACGCTCTTCATCCAGGCGGGATGCTCCAGAACCTTGCCGCAACCCAGGGCGACGCAGGACAGAGGGTCATCGGCCACGGTGACGGGAAGGCCTGTGTGCTCGCGAATCTCGGCGTCCAGCCCCCGCAGCAGGGCGCCGCCCCCGGTCAGCATGATTCCCTTGTCGGCGATGTCGGACGCCAATTCCGGCGGGGTGGACTCAAGGGCGGTCTTCACCGCGTCCACAATCTGCGCGACACACTCGCCGAGGGCCTCCGCAGCCTGTTTCTCGGTGATCCGGACCTCCCGGGGAACGCCCTGGATCAGATCCCGCCCCTTGACGTCGATGGCGAGGCCTTCTCCCCCCTCGGGAACGCGGGCGGTGCCGATCTCCTTCTTGATCCGCTCGGCCGTCGTCTCGCCGATCAGGAGGTTGAAGGTGCGGCGCATGTAGGAAATGATCGCCTCATCCATGAGATCCCCCCCGACCCGGACGGAGCGGGAGTAGACAACGCCGGACAGGGACAGGACCGCCACTTCCGTCGTGCCGCCGCCGATATCCACGACCATTGAGCCCGTCGCCTCATCGATGGGCAAGCCGGCGCCGATCGCCGCGGCCATGGGTTCATCCATCAGCGCGACCCGTCGCGCGCCGGCGTTTAGGCAGCTGTCCTTGATCGCCCGACGCTCCACGGCGGTCGCGCCCGACGGCACGCAGACGATGACCCTGGGATTCACGAAGCCCTTGTGGTTGTGGACCTTGCGGATGAAGTACTTGATCATCTCCTCGGCGACTTCGAAGTCGGCGATCACGCCGTCGCGGAGGGGGCGTATCGCCTCCATGTGTCCGGGGGTCCGGCCCAGCATCTGCTTGGCCTCAAGGCCGACCGCATAGGTCTCCTTCCGACCGCCGACCGTGCGCAGGGCGACGACCGAGGGCTCGTTCAGGACGATGCCGCGGCCCTTCATGTAGATCAGGATGTTGGCGGTGCCGAGATCAATGGCGATGTCTTTGGCGACAGAGCCGAAGAGAGACGAGAACATGAAGTTTCCCAGGCGCGGAAGACGGCTTCGGACAGCTCCTCGGAAGCACGAAGCCCGCCGTCTTCGACGCCGTTCCCTGTGCGCACCCTCGAACCCTGTCCCGACCGGAAGGATTTCACCGTCCTGTGCCCTGCCCCCGGGGCGAATTCAAGGCGAATCCGCCGCCTGGCGACCCACCGTCGCGTGGACTCAGTCCCGGGCCGGCGCTTCCTGGCGTTCAACCGGCTCGGACCACCCCGGCTCAAGGGCCTTGAGGGGATGCGAGCCGGTCACATGACCCATGAAGGGCGGCCAGACGGCGTAGCCCAGAAGCGCCTGGAGGCGGGGCGAAAGGGCCGCCGCCCTCGCCTGCGGAACGCCAAGGAAGAAGTTCTCCTGGGTGCGCGCCCAGGGCTGGCAGTACTGATGGGTCACGGCCAGCCGCGGCGCGGCGCTGCGGTTGGCGCCGCCCCTGTGGATCAGGTTCCCCTGCAGGACGATGGCGGATCCCGCCGGCATGACGGCGGGGACCAGTCCCGGACCGCCACCGACAGCCAGGGCTACCGCCGCCCGGCCTTCGTCCCAGAGATGGGAGTCCGACAGGGCGTCGATCCGAGCCCGCGCCTCGGCCAGGTCCGCCGGCGACAGGAAATCCGGCAGGATCGTGTAGCCGTCCGCAGCGAGCCGCCCGGCGTGCGCCTCAAGGTCGAAGTC
>JBJTFE010000303.1:0-3960 GCA_046093265.1 Phenylobacterium sp.
GTAGTCGTCGATGTAGACGTTCCGGAGGAAGTCGTTGGCGCCTTCGACGCTGCTGATCCCGGCAAGCCGGAGTTCCTTGGGCAAGCGGTCCTGGAGCGTTCCAAACGCCCGCTCCGAACGGCCCCTCGCCTGCGGGGAGTAGGCGGCGATGTGCTCAATGCCGAGCTGACGCAGGGCGCGGCCGACCTGGGTCAGCTGGCTGCGGGAAACCTTCCCGCCGGCCTGGGGCGTATGGAAATAGTGGCTGCCCCGGTCGCTGTAGAGCGAACAGAACAGGCCTTTGCGTTCGATCGTCTCCAGAAGCCCCCTGAAGGTCGACGCCGTCCCTTCCTCCTCGACAATGAAGGCCGAGTAGATCTCGCCTGTGGCGTCGTCGAGGGTGACGATCAGGTCATAGGCTCGCCTGTCGCCGGGAACCCAGGCGTAACGGGAGCCATCCTGGTGCAGCATCATGCCGATCATCGGCCGCCTGGGACGCTTCTTGCGGTGCGCCGAGCGGGACTTCGCCCGGCTGACCAGGCCCGAACGCTGCAGCCAGACCTTCGTCACCGTGTAGCCGAGCTTGTAGCTGTGACGCTTCACCAGCTGCTCGTGGAAGTGCTTCACCGTGAAGTCGCTGTAGGTGTCCCGGTAAAGCCCCAGCATCCGCTCAATCTCCGCCTGAGCGGCGCGCTTGCCCGACGGCAGAAGGCGTCGATCCTTCAGGCCTGCAGGCCCCTCATCCTTCAGCCGGTCGCGCCATCGCCGGAACGTCCGGTCGCTGACCCCAAGCCTCTGAGCCGCCAACTCCTGGCCAAGCTCGCCCCACTCGTGTCGATCCAAAAGCTCCTCAAAACGCATCTGTCGTATGCCCTCGTCGATACGCGCCCGGTTCATCAATCGGGCCTCCACAGAGCCATTCGACAAACCGGACACTTCACGAGCTACAAAGCCTGGTCAGATCACGAGCTAGCCACAGGGCGCGCAGCCCCCCTTGGCAGGCCAGGACTTCTGTGAAAGAGTTTGCGGCCATGCGTGTCGTCCCCCTTGCCGTCATGTCTGCAATCCTGTCCGCGGCGCTTGCCGGATGCGCCACGGTCGCCGAGCCGGTCAGGAGCGAGGTTTCCCAAGGCTTGCAGGTGACCGAGGAAGGACTGGGCAAGGCCGTTGCCTCCCCGCTGCGGGATGTAAACCTGGTGCGGGAGGCCATCCCGATGGTTCTTCAGGACGCCGCGCGTTCGCCCTACGCGCGTCCTGAGCCAATGACATGCGCCCGCATCACGGCCCTGATCCTGCCCCTGAACGGGGCCCTTGGTCCGGACCTCGACGAGGCGTTGATCGACCAGCAAGGTCTTGGGGAACAGGGCGGCGAAGTGGCCCTCGACGCGATCGCCGGGCTTGCCTCCAGCACCATCCCTTTCCGCTCCTGGGTGCGGAGGCTGTCCGGCGCTGATGAACACCAGAAGCGGGTGGAAACGGCCATCACCGCCGGGGAAGTCCGGCGCGCCTACCTGAAGGGGCTGGGAGAGCAACTTCGCTGCGCCGCGCCCGCGGCGCCCGTCCGCAAGAAGTCACCGGCGAAGAAATAGGCCTCAGGACCGCTCCGCCCCGCCGGACAGGCGGGCGTGGAAAGCCTTCCGGAACGCTTCGAACCGCCCCCCGGCCCGTCGGGCGCTCGGTGGTTCCGGGCCTTCAGTGGCGCGGCGGCGACAGCATGCGGCGGATTCCTCCCGCGGGCTCTCTCATCGTGTTCCAGATCGCGGCGAGGATATGCAACAGCACAACCAGAGCCAGTCCCTGGCCTGCGTTGCTGTGAAAGAACCAAAGCACCTCTCCGACGGGTTCGTTCTGCACGCCCGGCGCCGTCAGGCCGAAATCGGGAAAGCGGAAACCGAAAACCGTCGGTACGCCGCCATAGGCGAGATCCATGGCGTAGCCCGACAACGGCAGCGCCAGGGTCAAGACGTAGAGCAGCACGTGGGTAACGCGCGCGATCGCCTGCTGCCATCCGGGTCCGACCTCCTCGGGCAGTCTTGACCTGCGACGAAAGGAGAGGCGGAGGATCCAGAGCGGGAGCGAGGCGATCGCGCAGCCCACATGGAGGGACATGAGGACGCCGCCCGCCGGGGAGTCCCCCTTCACAAGCTCATATCCGAGCAGGAGGCCGCATATCAGGGCGGTTATGATCAGGCAGGCGATGGTCCAATGCAGCCATCGCATGAGGCGTGGATAGTGTTGTGGCGGTGTTGTCGTGTCCATGTTCGCCTCCTCGGCCTGTGTTCTGAGCGAAACCCATGCTTCCCGAACAGGTCGCCTGCGCGCCGCCGACGGATGCGCCGATCCGTTCAAGGCTTCGTCCATGCGCCGTTCGTCCTGCAAACCAGGAAGACTGCGTCATACCGATGTTTGTGTGCGGTTCGGTTGTGAACGCCTCATTTCGGAGACGGCTTTCCAGCGCCGGCCGGATCGTGCGCCGGACCGTCACTTCAGAGCTCAGGCAAGCGCTCCGGGAAGGTCGCATCGCCGCGCCCGTCGCCCCCAGGGAGTCCGGGAGCCTTGAGAGGAAAGGCCCTTTGATCGCTTTCGTCTGGAGTCCGCGCTAATCCCGCGATTGCAGGCCGGCGTGGAAGTCCCGGCGGAAGGCGTCGAACCGTCCTTCGGCGATCGCTGCGCGCATGGCCGCCATCAGGGCCTGGAAGAAGGCGATGTTATGCCAGGACAACAGAACCTGACCGAGGATTTCTTCTGATTTTACGAGATGATGAAGATAGGCCTTCGCGTAGTCACGAGAGGCTGGGCAGTCGATGGAGGGGTCGAGCGGCGCGTCGTCCTCTGCAAAACGGGCGTTCTTCAGGTTCACCGGCCCGGCCCAGGTCCAGGCCTGCCCATGGCGGCCCGAGCGGGTCGGCAGGACGCAGTCGAACATGTCGACCCCGCGCGCCACCGCCTCGACCAGATCCACCGGCTTGCCGACGCCCATGAGGTACCGCGGCCGGTCGGCCGGCAGGAAGCCGGGGGCGTAATCCAGCACCCGGCACATGGCCTCATGGCCCTCGCCCACCGCAAGGCCGCCGATCGCATAGCCGTCGAACCCGACCTCGACGAGGCGCTCGGCGGACTCCCGGCGCAGGTGCTCGAAGGTCGAACCCTGCTGGATGCCGAACAGGGCCTGTCCTTCCCGCTCGCCGAAGGCGGCCTTTGAGCGACGGCCCCAGCGATCGGACAGGCGCATAGCAGCGGCGGCGGGCGCCTCTTCCGCCGGCCAGGAGACGCACTGGTCCAGTTGCATGACGATGTCGGCGCCCAGCCGGTCCGCCTGGATCTCGATGGCCCGCTCCGGGGTCAGGACGTGCCGCGAACCATCGATATGGCTGCGAAAGGTCACCGCCTCCTCGGTCACCTTCGAGATTCCGGACAGGGACATGACCTGGAAGCCGCCCGAGTCGGTCAGGATCGGTCCGTCCCAGCGCATGAACCGGTGAAGACCGCCAAGGCGCTCAAGCCGCTCGGGGCCAGGACGTAGCATCAGGTGATAGGTGTTGCCCAGGATGATGTCGGCGCCGGTGGCGCGGACCTGGTCCACGGTCAGGGCCTTGACCGTTGCGGCGGTCCCGACCGGCATGAAGGCCGGGGTGCGGATGTCGCCCCGGGCGGTCCTCAGGACACCCGTGCGGGCTGCACCCTCCCTGGCGGCGATGTCGAAGGCCAGGGCGCTCAATCGGCTCTCCAGAGCAGGCTGGCGTCGCCATAGGAGTAGAACCGATAGCCGGTCGCGATGGAGTTGGCGTAGTCCGAGCGCATGGAGTCCAGACCGGCGAGGGAGCTGACCAGCATGAAGAGGGTCGATTTCGGCAGGTGGAAGTTGGTCATCAGGGCGTCGGTAATGCGAAACCGGCTGCCCGGGGTGATGAAGATGTCGGTCTCGCCTGTCCAGGCGGCGAGACGCCCGTCCTCCGTCGCGGCGCTCTCCAGGAGCCGCAG
>JBJTFE010000304.1:0-2069 GCA_046093265.1 Phenylobacterium sp.
TTGATGCACGTGCAGCCCGACCATGTCGATATTGGGTGCGGCGATCGCGCGCCGGCCCATTTCGACAAGGAACTCCGGCGGGATACCCGACTTGTAGACCTGGATAGCCAGATCAATCGGGACGGTCAGCTGGGAGAAGTCGGTCGGTCGCCACAGATTGGGTACGGTCGCGGCTTGACGCGCAGACGGATCTTCGCAGTGCGATTCTGCTCGGCCGCCGCAGCCTGGATGAGGTCGATCTCATCGACCTCCTCGACCGTGATGCGTACGCCTTCGTGCACACAGTGCGCCAGGTAGTCACGGCCCTTGCCCCCGCCGTTGACCGATACGCGGGTCCGGTCCACCGGCGTGCTCAAGACACCCTCCAGTTCGCCGGGCGAATAGACGTCGGCTCCGGCGCCTTCGTCCGTCAAGATCCGCCGGCTGGCCAGGGTGGTGTTGGCCTTGAACGCCGGCATGACGTCCACCGGCCCCTCCCACTCGGCGGCGAAGGCGGCGCGGAAACGGCGGACGTTGCGACGAAGCTGCGTCTCGGACAGCACAAACAGCGGCGTGCCGAACCGCGCCGCCAGTTCAACGGTGTCGAGCTCGTCGATGTAGAGGCGGCCCTCGCGGACGGACAGACAGTCCGCCTGCAGTGTGGACCCGGCGACCCCCTCGCCGTCGCCATACGGACTCCCGATCCCTACGCGTCCCATGTCACACCCTCCGTTCCGTCAAGCAGCGCCTTCCCGTAGAGGCCTGGCGTCTGAAAGCCCGGGGACCATCGCCCCGCCAAAACCGCACGTGTGATCTCCCGGAGGCACAGCACGGTGAACTTGTAGGCCTCCGGTCCCACCAGGGCGACGCGCGCCTGGGCCTCGCCTTTGGAGGCGATCGCCAGGACATAGGTCCGGCCGTCACGCAGCTGCCTTGCGGACGAACCCTCCGGCAGGAACCGGAGCAGGTGGGTCTGGATCAGATCCCGCAGCCACAGCAGGCGGCCCTTCATCATCGCGACGGCGAGCCACGGGAAGACAGAATAGGTCGAGATGTTCGGGATCCCCGTCGAAACACCTGCGGTGAAGAGATCGCCGAGCCAGGGATCATATACGGCGTGGAAGCTCCGGCCGGCGACATGGAAGTCCAGCTCGGTTTCTGCGGGACGCGCCGCGACCAGGGCGCCCCCTACCCGGCGATGCCCGGAATGCTCGATATGCGCCAGCATGCCCTTGAGGGTGCCGCGGGACACGCCGCCTTCGGTGGCCAGGGAGATCACCAGGTGATCCGCCTCCGGCAACTTCTCCTTCGCCATCACTGCGGCGACGTCGGATGGAGCGACATTGAAGCCGGCACCGGGCATGATCATGATGTTCGCCTGGCGGGCCCGTTCGTCAAAGGTGAAGGCGTTGGCGGTGTCCTCCACCTCGCCGGCGAGGTCTACATAATGGGCGCCGGCCGCCAGGCAGGCCTCAATGAGCAGCTTCTGGGTCGTCAGGAACTGACCGGAAAGGTTCAGCACAAGGCGCACCCCCTCCAGCCGCTGCGCGATCTCGCCCGGATCGCTCAGATCGAAAACCGCCGCCTTGAGGTCGAGGCGCGCCGCCAACTTCCGCACGGCCTCCTGACGTCCAGCCAGGATGGGCCTCAGCCCCGCACTCACGAACGCCTCGGCGCAGAGCCGGCCTGTGTATCCCGCTGCACCGTAGATCAGGACTTCCGACATGTTCGCTTTCGTCTCAATAGACCCTCACCGGGCCGGTAGGGGCTGGCTTCGGAGACGCCCCCTTGTCGCCGGCGACTCCGCCACGGCTTAGGGTCTCAGTCGAGGCTCGTACAAACCCTGAGGTTCCGCCGCCGGACGTGCCGCCTGAACGCCGCCCGGGGACACCGCCTTGCACAGAGACCGGGCAGAGTTTTCAATCCTGCGATGAGAAACGGCGGCCCCTCCGCCGGTGGAGAGGAAACGATTTCATGGCCATCTTTTATCCTGACATCCTTCAGCAGCGCACCGCGGCGCGGACGTTTTCGTATGGCGACAAGGACGTGATGCTCTACGCCCTCGGCATCGGCCTGGGGCAGGACCCGAT
>JBJTFE010000305.1:0-3297 GCA_046093265.1 Phenylobacterium sp.
GCAACCACCTTGTGGCCGCTGGTCATGTCCGCCAAGAGGTCGTCGAAGAGATACCGCGGGGACAGGCGGATCACCGCCTCGAAGGGATGGGCTGGCGGCGGCAGGTCCGAGCCCCGGGCTGCAGGCCTGTCCCAGAGGTGATGATGCGGATCGATGATCGGCAGGTCAGGCTCAAGAACCGGCTCAGGCGGGCTCAGGGTCCGGGTCATGTCTTCGTCCTCCCTTGGACTGCGCTCACCTTGCCGCCCGGCGCCCCCGGCGGCAAGCATCGCAAGGTTGCCCCCGAAACCGACGCGCGCCAGAAGAGGGCATGATGGACCTTGCGCTCCCCTCCGCCGAAGCCCTGATCGCCCTCGGGCAGGTGATTCTGATCGACCTGGCTCTCGCCGGGGACAACGCCGTGGCCGTCGGGCTCGCCGCCGCCGGCCTGCCGGCCGAACAGAGGCGCAAGGCGATCTTCTACGGCCTAATCGCCGCGGTGGTGCTGCGCCTGTGTCTCGCGGTGGTCACGGTCCAGCTGCTTCAGCTGATCGGCCTGCTCCTGGCGGGCGGGATCCTCCTGCTCTGGGTCTGCTGGAAGATGTGGCGCGAGCTGCGCGAGGGCCACGAGGCCGAGGCGGCGCAGGCGGCGGAGGCTCTGGAGGAGGCCACCGGGATCGAGTTCGAAGGCGAGCCCACCACCACGCCGGCGCCCAAGACGATGCGCCAGGCCATGACCCAGATCCTGCTCGCCGACGTCGCCATGTCCCTCGACAACGTCCTGGCCGTGGCTGGCGCCGCCCGGGAGCATGTCTGGGTTCTGGTGTTGGGCCTTCTGCTCTCCATCGCCCTCATGGGCATAGCCGCCACCTGGATCGCCAGCCTTCTGCAGCGTCACCGCTGGCTGGGCTTCCTCGGTCTGGCCATCGTCCTGTATGTGGCCCTGCACATGATCTGGCAGGGACACCGGAGCGTGGTGATCGACCTCAACCAGACCCCGGCCTACAACGCCGCAGCCCCCGACGCCCTGGACATCACCCCGAAAGAGGAAAGAAGCCGCGAAGCCCTGACCGGTCGATAGCTCAGTCTGACGCCGGCCCCCCGAAGCGGGCGCGCCAGGCTTCGACCTGGTCGGCTTCGATCTTGCGGAACAGCACCTCCGGCGCCTTGACCTCGCGGCCTGCCGGCAGGAGATCGAGGGCTGTGGCGATCTCCGGCCAGCCGGCATCTGGATCCTCTCCAACCGCGCCGGCCACGACGTCGCAGGTGAACGGGATGAAGGGGCGAGAGGCCCGGGCGAATAGCGCGACCAGGTTCAGGCCCATGCGGACGGAAACAGCCGCGCGCTCCCGGTCCGACTTCACCGCCGTCCATGGGGCGGCCTCGGTCAGGTACTGGTTGCCCAGCACCCAGAGCTGTCGAAGGGCCTGAGCCGACTTGCGCATCTCAAGAGCCTCAAGCTGGCCGGTCAGTTCAGACAGCTTTTCGGCGATGTCGGCGCGCAGGCGGGCCTCCAGCGGACCCTCCTCCCCGCCCTCAGGGACCTTCCCCTCGAAACGGCTCTCGGTGAAGCGCAGGATGCGGTTGACGAAATTGCCGAAAACATCCGCCAAGTCGGCGTTCACCTGGGCCTGGAACTGCTCCCAGACAAAGCTTGCGTCGGCCCCCTCAGGCGCATTGGCGATGATCCACCAGCGCCAGTAATCCGCAGGCAAGAGCTCCAGGGCCTGGTCCATGAACACGCCCCGCCGCTGCGAGGTCGAGAACCGTCCGCCATAATAGTCCAGCCAGTTGAAGCCCTTCAGACGGTCGACCAGCTTCCAGGGGGTGTTCGAGGCCGGTGTCCAGGCGCCGTCCGGGCCCAGCCGCTCATTGACCCCGATCAGGGTGCAGGGGAAGCCTACGGTGTGAAAGGGCACATTGTCCTTGCCCATGAACTGGACGTAGGTCACGTCCGCGGCGGCCTCGCCGCGCCACCAGCGCTCCCAGTCCCCGCCCGTCGCGTCCGCCCACTCCCGGGTCGCGCCGATGTACTCGAGCGGCGCGTCGAACCAGACATAGAAGACCTTGCCCTTCAGTCCCTCGACATCGGGGAGCCGGCCCTCGGGGTTGGGGCCCCACTCGTCGGCGTTGACCGGCACGCCCCATTCCAGGTCCCGGGTGATCCCCCGATCCTGCAGCCCCTCTTCCAGCCATTTGAGCGCGATGGAGGTGACAAGCAGCGGCCAGGTCGCCTTCTTGTCCTCGATCCAGACCCGCAGCCGATCGGCGAACAGGCTCTGCCGGAGGAAGAGATGCTTGGAGGGCCGGATCTCGATGTCTTCCGAGCCGGAGACGGCGGAGCGCGGGCGGATCAGGTCGGCGGGGTCCAGGACACGTGTACAGTTCTCACACTGGTCGCCCCGGGCGGCGGCGTAGCCGCAGTGCGGGCAGGTCCCGATGACATAGCGGTCCGGCAGGAAGCGGCCGTCGGCGTTGGAATAGACCTGTTGGGTGACCCGCTCCTCGATGAAGCCGTTCTCCCACAGCTGCCGGGCCATCGCCTGGGTCACCTCGCGGTTCTGGGGCGAGGAGGATCGGCCGAAATGGTCCCAGGACAGTCCGAACCGGGCGCCGAGGTCGGCCTGCACCTCGTGCTGCTGGAGGCAGAAGGCCGCCGGGTCGACGCCCGCCTCCGCAGCCGCAAGCTCGGTCGGGGTGCCATGCTCGTCCGTGGCGCAGATGTAGAGGGTTTCGAGCCCCTGGGCGCGCTTGAAGCGGGCGTAGACATCCGCCGGCAGCATGGATCCCGCCAGGGTCCCCAGGTGCTTGATCCCGTTGATGTAGGGCAAGGCCGAGGTGATCAGGATGCGGGTCATGGGGCTCTCGTAATGAGGAGGCGCGAAGCGGGCGCTTATAGGGCGCCATTGGGCGGGAACAAAGCACGACGCCGTTCTTGGTTGTCGGCGCGCCCAGGTTCTGGCATCGGAGCGCCCGGGCCGGCTTAGCTCAGCTGGTAGAGCAGCGGTTTTGTAAACCGAAGGTCACGGGTTCGAGTCCTGTAGCCGGCACCAAAGATGATTTCGCCCTGGCCCTCCCGGGTCAGTCAGTTCCGGAGACGCCCATGTCCGCAGTCCGATCCCTGTCCGCCCTGGCTCTCATGGCGGCCCTCGGCCTCGCCTCCTGCGGTCAGCCTGCCGACGCTCCGGCGTCCGACGGCGCCGCCAGACCCGCGGCGGAGCCGGTGGTCCTCACGGACGAGCAGAAGGCGGCGCTGCTGGCGGAACTGCCCGAGCCTTACAGGAGCGCGGACCTGGAACGGGGCGAAAGGCTCTACGC
>JBJTFE010000306.1:0-12835 GCA_046093265.1 Phenylobacterium sp.
GGGCTTCCACACCTGGCGGCTGAGCTACGACCTTGTGGTCCTGCTTGTGGTGCTCGGGGCCGCCGTCGTCATGGGACTTGTCGCCTGGGGTCTCGCCGGCCGCCTCACACGCCCTCTCGAGATTCTGGCTGAGGCGGTGCGACGGGTCGCGAATGGCGATCGCAGGTCGCCCCAGCTCTCGTCGGCCGCTACGTCGGAGGTCGCCGCCCTCAACGAGGATTTTGTGGCGATGACCGCCGCCCTGCGTTCGGCTGACGATGACCTGCGACTTCGGAGCGCGGCGCTCGCTCACGACATCCGTACGCCCCTCACCATCCTGCGAGGCCGCCTGGCGGGCCTCAAGGAAGGCCTCTTTACGGCGGACGACGCCTTCTGTGACGGACTGGTCGAACAGATCGGCTGGATCGATCTTCTGGTCTCGGACGTGAACGCGCTGTCCGATGCGCGCCAGGCCGGGACAGGTCTGCGGGAGGCAGTCGATCTTGGAGTCCTGACGAAGGATTGCGTCGCCTCTCTGCAACCGGAACTTGAGGCCAGCGGCGTCGATGTGACCCTTGTCGCATCGGAGAGCGTCCTTGTTGAGGTGGACCCTGGACGCCTGCGCCGCGCCCTGCTGAACGTGCTGCGGAACCTGATCCGTTACGC
This sequence comes from Phenylobacterium sp., assembly GCA_046093265.1. GTDB lineage: Bacteria > Pseudomonadota > Alphaproteobacteria > Caulobacterales > Caulobacteraceae > Phenylobacterium. The sequence goes on from JBJTFE010000306.1 coordinate 646, forward strand.
GCCCGGCGCTCCGGCGATCATCGAGGCGTTCGCTGAGGGCGCCGACGCCGTACTCAGATGCACGGATCAGGGTCCGGGCTGGCCGCCCGGCGATCCAGGCGCGCTTGCCGAACCCTTTGCCCGCGGGGAGGAGTCCCGGTCCCGACAAACCGGAGGCTCGGGACTGGGCCTTTCGATCGTTCAGGCGACAGTCGCCGCCTATGGGGGCGAATTGTCCCTCCGGCGGGGCTCCAGGGGCGGTGCGATCGTCGAGATACGGCTGCCCGCGATCCGCTGACGCAATCAATTTGCAATCATCGCGCAACCGCCCCGAAGCCGTTCAGGCGCATGCGTGGGCGCTCGCAACAGGCAATCGCGACGATCCCGGGGGGCGTCTCCGACAGAGGTTTCGAACAGGTCATGATGAAAAAATCGGTTTCTGGCTTCGCAGGGCGGGTTCTGTTCACCTGTCACCGCTTTGGGGCCGGCTCATGAAGCTGCTTTCGGGCTTGTCCCCGGCCCTCGCCGCGCTGGCCGTGGTTTCGGCGACCCCGACGCTGGCTCTGGCGTCCGGTGCGATGCAGGTGACGAGCTATCCCCCTGAATTTTTCTCGGCCTTCGCCCCGAGCACGGCGCTCGACATGGTCGGAAGGGTCCCAGGCTTCACCCTCGATGAGGGAGAGACCCGGCGCGGTTTCGGCGATACGGGCGGCAACGTCCTGATCAATGGCGCGCGCCCGGGCTCAAAAGCGGGGGGGCCGCGCGAGGCGCTGTCGCGGATCCCGGCCTCGGCTGTCGTGAGGATCGATCTCGTCACCAACCCCACCTCCAGCGAGGCGTCCGGACAGAGCGTCATCGTGGACTTGATCCTGCGGGAGACCGCCATCTCGGGCTCCTGGAGCGCATCCCTCACGCGCACTCGCGACGAGGCGCTGCGCCCGACCGTTAACGCCAGCCTTTCCGGACCGATCGCCGGCTGGCGCGCATCCGGGAGTGTTGTGTTTCGCCCCTGGAGCGATCCCTCGGACGGAACGCGCAGGCGGACCGGGCCGGCGGGTGAACTGAAGCTCTTCGAACAGATGACGGGCGACGTGAACGGCGTGAGTGTCACGCTCTCGGGAGATGCGCGGCGCGAAGCGCTCGGCGGCGAATTCGTGGTGAATGGCCGGTTGGACGGGTATGACGTCGACGTGCGTTTCGCCCGGAGGGGCTTCATTGGGCGCCTGCCGGCGGGGTCGGTCGATCAGCTTCAGGGAGTCTCTTTCGACGACCGTAACCTGAACGCCGAGTTTGGCGCTGAGTGGACAAGGCGGCTTGCAGACGCAGCGACCTTCAAGGTGCTCAGTCTGGTCAGTTGGAGGCAGGAGGATTCCGACAGCGGAAGTCGGATCGAGAGGCCTCTTGGGACCCGGACTGCCGAAACCCTCTCGATTTCTCGGCGGAACCTGATCGAGTGGGTCGGTCGCGCAACGGTATCGGCGGGCGAAGGTCGCCTGCGCCCCGAGTTCGGGGGTGAGGCGGCCTTCAACAGGTTGGACTCGAAGCTGTCCCTGACGACCCGTGACTCGGCAGGGACGTTGACCCCGATATCCCTTCCGGCCGCCAATGTCGTCGTGGACGAATACCGCACGGAGGCGTTCCTTAACCTTGCTTACGATGTCTCTCCACGCTGGACGCTGGATGCAAAGGTGGCTTCGGAGTGGTCGGAAATCTCTGTGAGCGGCGACGCCCGAAATCGTCAGCGGCTTCAGTTTCTCAAGCCTGAGGTGTCCCTCTCGTGGCGCCCGGCGCCCGATCTCAGCATCGTCGCCGGTGTTCGCCGGAGTGTCGGTCAGTTGGATTTCGACTCCTTTGCGGCGTCCGCCGAGGTCGGGGTCGACCGCACCAAGGGGGGTAACGCCCAACTCCGGCCGCAGACCGAGACGCGCGCGAGCCTGGACCTGGATGCGCGCGGACAGGGAGGATTGGCGCTGAACGCCGGCCTATTCCACGAGTGGCGTGAAGACGTTCTGGAGCCGATCATCCTGCCCGGCGGCGACTTCGGCGTCGGGAATGCGAAACGCGCCCGGGTCTGGGGCGCGAAGATCGGAGCCTCCGCACCACTTGCCTGGCTTGCCCCGGGAATGCGTCTGGACGCTCGCGGTGAATGGCGGGAATCTGTCTTTGACGATCCGCTGACGGGTCGCTCGCGAAGGCTTACGGACTTCCAGCCATGGACCTACTCCGTCGAACTTCGCCAGGACCTGCCAGAACGGAGGCTCTCCTGGAGTGCGAAGGTGTCCGGAGAGGACAAGCGGGTCAGCTACTACGTCCCCGAGTTCAGCGCTTTCGGCATGGGCCCTGAGGTCCGCCTTACGGTGGAGAGCACCTACTGGAAGGACCTCAAGGTGAGTTTGACCGTTCTGAACCCCCTTGGACGCCGATTCACGACTGACAGAACCTTTTTCTCGCCCACCCGCGCCGCAGCCTTCACAGGGCGCGAAGCCCGGCGCTGGGAGGAGGGACCAGACGTGACTCTGACCGTGAAGCGATCCTTCTGACCTCGCCGGGCCGAGTGAGGGCCGCCCGCGCCCAAGGGGTCAGGGTGCGGCGGCCCTTACCGCCTGCAGGATCTCCGCCCAGGAGGCCAGCTTGAAATTCTGGGCGTCCGGCGCGTTGTTTCCATCCTGCGCGACAAAGAGGCCGTCGGGATAGGTGCGGCTGAACCGGCCAGAAGCCAGGGCGATTCCGTCTGTCTCCTCGGTGGCGCCAATGGGTCCCCCAGCGATCCGGAACCGTCCGGCGGGCGCGAGGTCCGGCAGGCGGTAGAGGGCGTAGGCGTTGTCGCCCTGGCTGGAGACCACCAGCCAGCCGCGGGTGCGGCCCTCCGGCAGGAGGGCGAGGCCCTCGACATCGGCCGTGAGCTGGACGTTGTCGATACGGATGGCGAGGCGGCCTTCCGCCGTGCCGCCGGGCCGGGCGTCAAAGGCCCAGACGCCGGCGGCCTCCTCCCCGACATAGAGGGCGCCGGTGCGGGGATCGACGACGCATCCCTCGGCCTGGGAGGGGACGCGCAGGGTCCTGACAGGCGTTCCCAAGGCGCCGGCCTTCGTCAGGTCGAGGCGGACCTGCACGATCTGTCCGTCCTTGAGCACGGAGAAGGCGTGAATCTCGCGCGCGAGAACGGCCAGGCAGACGCCATAGGCCTCCCCGGCGCCGCCGCCCGTTTCACCGAGGGGGATGAGTGCGCCCCGGCGGGTGTCCAGGCGGTAGAGCTTGAGCAAGGCCTGAGCGGGGTCGTTCCGGTCGGAGGCGACCACCAGGACGCCCCGGGCGCCGAGGTCCAGGAGATCGACATTGTTCACCCGGCCTGCCGCCGTGAAGTGCACGCTCTCGCCGGACAACCTGTAGACGTGGAGCCCGGCCTTCTTATCCGTGCCGACGATAAGGCTGCGCTCCGGATTGCGCGGGTCCCGCCAGATGGCGGGATCGTCCGCAGCGTCGTCCGCCACTGTACCCACCGGAACGGTCTGGCCCCTGGCGGGGACGGCGACGGTTTGCGCTGTCGCCGCGAGGGAGAAGGCGAAGGCGAGGGCGATCCCCAGGCCCGTTGTGCCGAGGGCCCGCATCAGAAGGTCACCCGCACCCCGCCGGCGAAGCGACGGCCGAACCGCTCGTATTCGATGGTGTAGATATCCGTGAATCCAGTGGGAACCCCGGTGGCGGTCAGGAGGTTGCCGGGCTCGGCGAAGCGGCGGCCGGGATTGTTCAGCAGGTTGGTGGCGTCGAAATAGACCTCGACGTTCTTGTTCACCTCGTACCGGGCCGAGAAGTCGAGCTCGTCGTCGGCATCCCAGTAGGTGTCCCCGGCGTCCGCCAGGTCATCGGCATAGCCATCCAGCCAGGTCGAGCGCTTCTGGTAGCTGAGCCGCAGGGACAGGCCGTACTTCTCGTAATAGCCGCTGACATTGTAGACCTGATCCGAGGTTCCCGGCAGGCGCAGCTTGCGGGCCGGAATGGCGCCGATTGCGGGCTTCAGCACCCGGCTGTTGTTGAAGGTGGCGTTGGCGCTGACACCAAAGCCGCCCATCCATTCCGGCACGCCGAGGCTTTCCACCCAGGGTTCGAGCTGGAACTGTGCGGCCAGCTCCAGGCCCACAAGGCGCCCGTCGCCGCCATTGGTGATGCCCGAGAAGAGGTAGCCTGAGCGGTCGATCCCATTGCTGTTCAGGGCGTCGGAGCCGAAGGTCCGTGTCTGGCGGTAGAGGACATCTTCCACCCGCTTGAAGAACACGCCGGCCATCAGATAGCCCTGCGGCTCGACATACCACTCCAGGTAGGCGTCAAAGCCGCTGGCGAGCTCGGGGCGGACTGCGGGATTGCCGCCCGAGATCGACTGGTTGGCGTCGTTCACCGTGACGTTGGGGCGCAGCTGGTCATAGTCGGCCCGGGCCGCCCCGCTGTTGTACGACACGCGCAGCTTCTTGGTCTCGTCCAGGTTCACGTTCACATGCAGGCTCGGGAAGACCAGCGTCCGGTCGGACTCGGCCGTGACGGGGCCCGTGACGCCTCCGACCGTGGCGACGGCGGTTCCGCGGTTCTTCAGATTCTCGATCCGGACGCCGCCGATGGCCGAGCCCCAGTCCCACTTCACCGTGCCCATGGCGTAGCCGGCGTAGGCCTGCTCGCGCACATCATAGATGTTGCCGGTCACGGGGTTGAAGATGAAGGCCTTGCGCGCGGCGCCGGCGGCGGCGCGCATCTTGTCCGCGTCGAAATAGCGGAAGGTGTAGTCCATCGGGATCTTCCCGAGGAAGGCCTGGTCCAGCGAGAAGGCGTTGTAGTCCGTCGGGATGCCGACGGTCGCGAACTGGGCCGCCGTGTTCAGGACCAGGTTCTTCTCGTCCACGACCTTGGTGCGCTGGTCGAACTGGAAGCCAAGCCGGAAGGTGGCCTCGCCGCCGAGGAACTCGGTCTCCTTCGCCACCCAGACCCGCCCGGTATAGGCGGTGGTGGTGTCCACGGCGTCGAGAAGGGTCAGGGAGGACAGGGGCTTGGTGAAGGTGTCGATGGCCTTGACCGGCGTTCCGGCCTGGTAGCGCGTCGGGCTGGAGAGCTGAAGCGTCGTCGCCAGGAGCAGTCGAGACCGGTTGGGGTCGGAGAAGTCGTAGGCGACGGTCGGGCGCAGGGTGCGGGAGCTGGGACTGTCCCAGCTGGTTTCGCCGACCACCGAGCGGTCGTCTTTGGACTCCGTGTAGTTGGCCAGCCAGTTCAGGGTCCATCCACCGTCGAAGCCGTGCTGGCCCTCGAGGGTATTGGTGAAGATGGACTGCTCGAAGGCGCGCAGGGTCGAGCGCTGGCGGATGTCGATCCCGTAGACCGTTCCCTTCAGGGGCGTGTTGCCGATGCAGACGTCGGCATAGCCGGTATTGGTTGGGGTCGGGTTCACCGCCGTGGCGCAGGAATCTGTCGATGAGACGAGGTCAGACTGCCGGTCGTCGAGGTCGAGGCGGTAGTTGTCCCGCATCTCGTCGTCCGTGAAGGTCGTGTAGATCGACCGGAAGGAGACCTGGTTGTCCCCCTGGCGCCAGTCGCCTCGGCCTGAGACCGACCAGTTCTTTCGGGTCAGCCTGTAGAGCTTGTTCTCAGCCTCATGCGCCCAGAAGCGCGTCAGGTTCCCCGGACGCTGGTCCTGCGAGACGCGCTCAAAGTCGGTCTCGAAGTTGTCGGTCACCATGTCCCGCTGGAAGTCGGAGGCGGACAGGACGAAGCCGACCTGGCCGTCGCCAAGGTCATACCGGTTGGAGGCGACGCCGTAGGCCTCGTACTGGGGCTTGTCGCCCAGTTCGGCGACGCCATAGCCGATCTTGCCGCCCAGCTTCAGGCCGGGATAGTCGAAGGCCGAGCGTGTGATGATGTTGACGTTCCCCGAGACGGTCTCCCCAGGCATATCGGGCGTCACCGCCTTGGACACGATGATCTGCGAGGCGATGGCCGAGGGCACGGAGTCGAAGCGGGCGTCGCGGCCCTCCGGGCTCACCACGTTGATCCCGTCGAAGCTGAGGGTCGTCCAGTAGTTGGGCGCGCCGCGCAGGCTCACATAGCGGGCCTGGCCCTGGTCGCGCTCGACGGCGACGCCGGGCAGCCGGCTGGCGGCCTGGGCGATGTTCTGGTCCGGCAGGCGGCCGACGCTGTCGGAAGCGGCCACGGCGACGAGGGAGTCCGACAGCTTCTGGGTACGCAGGGCCGCGGCTTCCGACTCCGCGATCGGCCGGGAGGCGGTGACCACCAGCTCGCTCACCGCGCCGGATCCCGCCTCCTGGGCGTGCGCCGCCAGGGGAGCGGCGAGGGCCGTGCTGCAGAGGAGGGCGAAGCGAAGCGCCGCCGAGGGGATCTGGAGTGTCATGCCATTCATCCTGCCGGGTGGACCTGGGCCGCGGGACTGCGGTCAAGTTCATTCCTTGGCTAGGATTCATGGCTGTCGGACGACAGTCCGGTGACGGTTCTGTTTCAGTGGCGCCGGGGGCACACCCGACCCGATGGCTACCCCACCACCGCCCTTGACCCCGCCTCAACCTTCGCGCGGGGGATCAGGCGGATGGTCGAGGTCGCCTTGGCCAGCACCTCGCCGGCGGCGTTGAGGAGGCGGCCCTCGGCGAAGCAAGTGGACTTGCCAGCGCGCTCGATCCAGGCTTCGGCCATGACGAGGCCCGGTCGGGCTGGAGCGAAGAAGCTGACCTTGAGCTCTAGGGACATTGGGGTCATGTCGCTGCCGCCCGCCATCGCTGCTTGGGCCATGGCCGCATCGATCCAGCCGCAGATGAAGCCGCCCTGCACCACGCCGCCGGAGTGGCACATGTGGGGCCCCGCCAGGTATTCGATCGCCGCCCGTCCAGGCTCGAACGTGACAAGCCTTTGCTGGGCGAGGGTTGTCTGGAGTTCCTGCATGGGGGAGTCCTTCACCGGGGGAGCTCAGAGTTTGCTTTGTAAGCGCTGATCGTCTTGCACCAGTGCAATCGCGTCGTCGAGTTTCGAAGCGCGCGGCCCGTAACCTTCTCGCAACCTGCTGTGGGTTAACACGGATTAGGAAGCGACTCTGGGTGGCGGATGGTTCCTTTAAGCCGGGATCTCGTCGTGCTTGTCATCGACGATAACGTCGGGATGCGCAGCATCATGACGACGGTGCTGCGCGCACTGGGCTTTGCCGCGATCCGACTGGCCGATGACGCCCTCGAGGCTCAGAAGCTGATCCCCCTCGTGAGGCCGGATCTGATCATCACCGACATCAAGATGCCGGTGATCGACGGGGTCACCTTTGTGAAGAACCTGAGAGCGGATGCGACCAATCCGTTCAGCGAGGTCCCGATCATCGTTGCGACCGGTCACACTGAAGAGAAGCACGTCAGAGCCTGCATTGAGGCGGGCGTCGATCAGTTCGTCGCGAAACCCATCACAGGAAGAGCGCTGGCGGAGCGTATCCGCCACGCCCTCTCACCCAATCGTGAGTTCGTGCGCATGGGAAAATACAACGGTCCCCGGCGCCCTCTCGGGTTCGCCATGCCGGAAGAAGGGGCCTGACGGAAGGTTCCAGACCGCTACTTGATCTCGGGCGGCGCAGCCTCCGGAAGGAGTCCCTCAGCCCGGAGCTGTTGGTATGCGACCCTCTGAAGAGCCGTCGTCTGGAGGGGAGACAGGCCCAGTTCGTAGGCGGCCACCTCTCTCTCGCCCAGGCTGCGGGGATCCCGCCCGGTGACGGCTCCGAAAATGACCAGTGCGGTGAGATAGTAGCCCGCCGCACTGGCGTGGTACTGGTCCCAACCCCACAGATCGACCTGGCCGAAGGTGAGGCCGTCATAGGGATTCGGATCGGCGATCCCGTCCTCCATGGCGCGGGTCCAGGCCTCGCCAACGGGCAGTACTCCCTGCACGGACTTCGAGACTGCCCACGCCTTATCGTAGCCGGCCCGGATGTCCGTCGCCATGGCTGAGATGGGCTTGTCCTTCCAGGGACTTGGCTTTGCATAGGTCAGGTCCGCCCGGGACCAGGTGGCCTCGTAATAGATGCGGACGGCGGGGTTCTTCTGGCCGAGCAGGTCGGAAAGCTGGCGACCATACTCGATGACCCGTGTTGCGTCCCCGGGGCGATCCAGGTCGAGAGTGGACTGGCCCTGCAGAATGACCACGTCCCATGGCCGGTCGATGAGAGGCAGCCGGTTGGCGATGTGCCAGTCGAAATTCTTGCCCGGCGAGGTCTCCAGACTGACCTGGTAATCCAGGCCGGCCTGATGGGTCAGCACCTTGAAGATGGAGGGAACGCCGCCGATCCCTTCCTTGTTGAGGTCTGTCACCTGTTCAGGACGATAACGCAGGACCGGAGACGTGGCGCCGAAGGTGAAGCTGTTCCCGACGAAGAGTATGGTTTCGGCGCGGGCCGCGACCGCGACGAGGCAAAGGGCGAGCGCGGCGAGGACAGGACGGAAGGCGGTCATCGGGGTCTCCGGAGGCGGCGGGCAAGAAGACCACGCGGTCGGCGGATCGGCAATTCCGACGCGACCCGCCCCACTTCAGAATGAAAAGGCCCCCCCGGCTAATCGCCGGAGGGGCCCATGTCATTGGACATGAGGTCCCGGGATCAGTAGCCGTTGATCCGGGCGTAGCGGTCGCGATGGTAGCTCTGGCTGCCGAAGGCCGCCTCCGCCGCGCGGGCGCGCTTCAGGTAGAAGCCCGCGTCGTGGGCGTCGGTCATGCCGATGCCGCCATGCATCTGGACCATCTCGTTGGAGACGAGGTGGAAGACGTCGCCCATCTTGGCCTTGGACAGGGAGACCAGCTCGGCCACGTCCGGGCTGTCCGCGTCGATGGCCTGGAGGGCCGCCTCGACGGCGCTGCGGGCCAGTTCAAGGTCGGTGAACATCTTGGCGGCGCGGTGCTGCAGGGCCTGGAAGGAGCCGATCACCTGGCCGAACTGGACCCGAACCTTGAGGTAGTCGAGGGTGGTCTCGAAGGCCTGGTTGGCCGAGCCGAGCATCTCGGCGGCCAGGGCGGCGCGGACGCGGTCGAGGGTCTTCTCCAGGACGTCCCAGCCCTTGTCAGCGGCGCCCAGCACGGCGTCGGCGCCCACCTCGACCTTGTCGAAGGTGATGTTGGCCGCGCCGCGATTGTCGGCCAGGGCCAGGCGCTTGCGGCTCACGCCCTTGGCGTCGGCGGGGACGAGGAACAGGGTGATCCCGTCCTTGTCGCCGGGCTTGCCGGAGGTGCGGGCGGAGACCACCAGCAGGTTGGCGGCCAGACCCTCGATGACGAAGGTCTTGGTCCCGGACAGGCTGTAGCCCGAGCCGGACTTGGTCGCGGCCAGGGCGACCTTCTCGGGTGCATGATGCGGGCCTTCGTCCACCGCCAGGGCGCCGACCACGGAGCCGTCGGCGATCTTCGGCAGCCACTCGGACTTCTGGGCGTCGGAGCCGCCCAGCACCAGGGCCGAGGCCGCGCCTACGCCGGAGGCGATCAGCGGCGAGGCGGTCAGGGTCCGGCCCAGTTCCTCGAGAATGAGGCCCATGGACAGGTAGCCGAAGGCCGAGCCGCCGTATTCCTCGGGGATGATCACCCCGGCCCAGCCCATCTCGGCCATCTCATTCCAGGCGTTGGCGTCGTAGCCGATGTCGACGCCGGAATCGCGCATCTTCCGGAAGGCGGTCACAGGGCTCTTTTCCTGGGTCCAGCTCTTCGCGGCGTCGCGGAGCATGCTCTGTTCTTCGTTCAGAACGGCCATTTCAGTGGATCCTTAATCTCGTCGTATCGGTTGAAAATCAGTTGTGCTGGGTGAGGTCGGGCAGGCCTAGGATGCGCTTGGAGATGATGTTGCTCTGCACCTCCTGGCTGCCGCCGTAGATCGTGAAGGCCTTGCCGCCCAGCCAGCCGCGGACGGCGCCGAGTTCCTCGGGCTTGAAGGCGTCGCCTTCCCAGCCGAGGCCCTGGTGGCCCATGATCTCGAGGGTGAGCTCATGACGCATCTGCATCCAGCTTGTCCCGGCGTTTTTCATGATCGAGGTCGCAGCGCTGGGGCCGGAATTGCCCTTGCTCTCCAGCATGGCGCGCACGGCGGTCTGCTGAAAGGAGCGGCCCTCGATCTCATGCGCGACCACCCGGGTGCGCAGGTCGGGATCAGCGATCCGGCCCTGCTCATCGACGCCGACATACTCGCGGGCCAGGTCCACGAGGGACCGGCCGCCCATGCCGCCGCCGCCGCCCGCCCCGGAAAGGCCGCCGCGCTCGTGCTGCAGCAGGCGCTTGGCGATGGTCCAGCCGCCGTTCAGCGGCCCGACCAGGTTCTTCTTCTCGGCGCGGGCGTCGGTGAAGAAGGTCTCGCAGAAGGGCGAGTTGCCGGCGATCAGCTTGATCGGGCGCACTTCGACGCCCGGCTGGTGCATGGTGAAGAGGACGAAGGAGATGCCCTCGTGCTTCTTCGACGTGTCGGTGCGCACCAGGCAGAAGCACCAGTCGGCGTACTGGGCGCCGGAGGTCCAGATCTTCTGGCCATTGATCAGGAAGTGATCGCCCTTGTCCTCGGCCCGGGTCTGAAGGGCCGCGAGATCCGAGCCAGCGCCGGGTTCCGAGAAGCCCTGGCACCACTGGACGTCGCCGCGGCAGATCGGCGGGATATGCTCCAGCTTCTGGTCCTCGGTGCCATACTCCAGCAAGGTCGGGCCGAACATCATCACGCCCATGCCGCCGATCGGGTTGTAGGCGCCGGCGCGGCCGAACTCCTGCTGGATCACCCGGGCTTCGGCGCTGGAAAGGCCGCCGCCGCCATACTGCTTGGGCCAGGTGGGGGTGCCCCATCCCTTTGCGCCGACCGCCTTGCGCCAGGCTTCCTGGGCCTCGGTCGGCTTGGCGCGCTCCTCGCGCATCATCGGGTTGGGCCGGCCCTTCAGCTCGGCGGGGAAGTTGGCCTCAACCCACTCGCGCACTTCCTTGCGGAAGGCCTCGGGATCGCCGCCTCCAAAATCAGCCATGAAAAGTCTCCTTCAGAAATCGGGGTTCAGCGCGACTGGGTGAGATCGGGCAGGCCCAGGATGCGCTTGGAAATGATGTTGCTCTGGACTTCGTTCGACCCGCCGTAGATCGAGCCGGCCTTGCCCGAGAGCCAGCCGCGGACGGCGGACAGTTCGTCGGCTGAGAAGCCCTCGCCCTGCCAGCCCAGGCCCTGGCTGCCCATGAACTCCAGGGTCAGTTCAGCCCGGTCCTGGGCGATCTTCATGTTGGCGTTCTTCATGATCGAGGTCGTCGCGCTGGGGCCGGCGTTGCCCCTGGCCTCCAGGGCCGCGCGGCGCACCGTGGCCTGCAGGGCGGCCTGGTCCATCTCGTTCATGATGATCCGCGTCCGAAGGTCCGGATCGGCCAGGCGACCCTGATCGTCCTCGCCCACATAGGCCTTGGCGACCTGGCCGAGGACCACCTTCTTCCCGGGACCGCGGCGGGCGCCGTCCATGCCGCTGCGCTCGTGCTGGAGCAGGCGCTTGGCCACCGACCAGCCGCCATTGAGCGGGCCGACCAGATCGTCCTTGGGCACCTTCACGTCGGTGATGAAGGTCTCGCAGAAGGGCGAGTTGCCGGCGATCAGGCGGATCGGCCGGACCTCGACGCCGGGCTGGCGCATCGAGAAGACCACGAAGGAGATGCCCTCGTGCTTCTTGGTGGTGTCCGTGCGGACCAGGCAGAAGATCATGTCGGCCCACTGGGCGCCCGAGGTCCAGATCTTCTGTCCGTTGACCAGGAACTGGTCGCCCTTGTCCTCGGCCCGGGTCTGGAGCGAGGCGAGGTCGGAGCCCGCGCCGGGCTCCGAGAAGCCCTGGCACCAGAGCTCGGACGCGGTGCGGATCGGCTCCAGGTGGCGGCGCTTCTGCTCCTCGGTGCCGTGCTCGATGATCGCGGGCCCGACGAGGTCGAGTCCGACGTGGCCGATCAGGCGCGGCGCACGCGCGCGCAGCAACTCGGTGTTGACGAGGATGCGCTCGGCGATCGAGGCGTCCCGCCCGCCCCACGAGACCGGCCAGTCGAGCGCGACGTAGCGCCCCTCGGCGAGCTTCGCCTGCCAGCGGCGCGCGAGGTCGCGGCGCTCGTCGGTCCACGGCTCCTTCGGATGTCGACTCCGCCACTCCGTCGGCAGGTTGCGGTCGAGCCAGGAGCGCAGCTCGTCGCGGAAGCGACGTTCGTCGTCGGTCAGGTCGAAGTC
>JBJTFE010000307.1:0-2106 GCA_046093265.1 Phenylobacterium sp.
ACGTCCAGGCAGGGGATGACGCGGACCTTCAGCATGGTCAGGCGGAGGCCGCCAGGGCCACGGCGGGATCGATCGCCCCGTTGTAGAGGGCGCGGCCCAGAACCGCTCCGGCCACGGGCGTGCCCGGCCGGGCCTTCAGGCGCACGATGTCCTCCACCGAGGCCAGGCCGCCGGCCGCGATCACGGGTATGGCGACGGCGTCGGCAACGGCGCCGAAAGCCTCGACGTTGAAGCCCATCACCGTGCCGTCGCGGTCGATGTCGGTGATGATCAGGGCCCCGACCCCGGCGTCTTCAAATCGCCGCGCGACGGTCACGGCGTCCAGGTCGGTGCTTTCCGTCCAGCCCTGGGTCGCCACCTTTCCGGCGCGGACATCGACGCTCACCGCGATCTGCTCCGGCCACAGCCGGGAGGCTTCGACCACCGTCTCCGGCCGGGTTACGGCCACCGTGCCCAGGATGACCCGCGAGACTCCCGCCTCGATCCAGCGCTCCACGTCCTGCAGGCTGCGGATGCCGCCGCCGAGCTGGACCGGGGTGGAGACCGCCGCGAGGATGGCCTCCACGGCCTCGCCGTTCACCGCCCGGCCCTCGACGGCGCCGTTCAGGTCGACGACGTGGATCCAGTGGAAGCCTGCGCCGGCCCAGGTCCGGGCCTGGGCTGCAGGCGAGGTGTTGAAGACCGTGGCGGTGCCGAGGTCGCCATGCAGGACGCGGACGCACTCGCCGTCCTTCAGGTCGATGGCGGGATAGAGGATCACGGGCGCCACTCCAGGAAACGCGACAGCAGGGAGATCCCCGCAGACTGGGATTTTTCGGGATGGAACTGCACCCCCGCCATGTTGTCCCGGACAACGGCGGCGGGGACCCGTCCGCCATGGTCGGCTTCCGCCGCCACGTCCGCGCGGTTGTCGGGCCAGAAGGCGAAGGAGTGGGTGAAGTACATGGGCGAGGCGCCGATCCCGGCGATCAGGTCGGGACCATGGGGGTCCACAAGGTCGTTCCAGCCCATGTGGGGGACCTTCGCGGCGGGGTCAGAGGGCTGGAGCCGGCGGACCTCGCCGGCGATCCACCCCAGGCCCGGGGTCTCCCCGAACTCCAGCCCATGGGAAGCCATCAGCTGCATGCCCACGCAGATCCCGAGGAAAGGCCGCCCGCGGACCCTGACCGCCTCGTCCAGGGCCTCGCGCAGGCCGGGACGGGCCTCCAGGGCCCCCATGCAGGCGGCGAAGGCGCCGACGCCGGGCAGCACGATCCGGTCTGCGGCGAGGACCTCGTCCGGCGCGTGGGTGACCACGACCTCGCAGCCGCCATTGGCGGCCCGGACGAGCGCCTTCTCCGCCGAGCGGAGATTGCCCGACCCATAGTCGATCAAGGCGAGGCGGCTCATGCGATCAGAGCGAGCCCTTCGTGGAGGGCGCCTGACCGCCGGCGCGCGGGTCGATCTCCACCGCCTCGCGGAGGGCCCGGCCCAGGGCCTTGAAGCCGCTCTCGGCGATGTGGTGCGAGTTGGCGCCGTAGAAGGTCTCGAGGTGGACGCACGCCCCGGCGTTGGTCGCGAAGGCGTGGTGGAACTCCTTGAAGAGCTCAGTGTCCATGTCGCCGACCTTGGGAGTCGGGAAGGCGGTCCGCCAGACCAGATAGGGGCGGTTCGAAAGGTCGATGGCGCAGCGGGTCAGGGTCTCGTCCATCGGGATGACGGCGAGGCCGAACCGGCGAATGCCCCTGAAATCACCCAGGGCCTGCCGCACGGCCTGGCCCAGGACGATGCCGACATCCTCCACGGTATGGTGGAAGTCGATGTGCAGGTCGCCCTTGGCCTGGACGTCGAGATCCAGAGAGCCGTGCCGCCCGAGAGAGTCCAGCATGTGGTCGAGGAAGCCGATGCCCGTACTGATCCGGGTCGAGCCTTCTCCGTCCAGGTTGACCCGGACCGCAATCTTGGTCTCGCGGGTCTCGCGAACCACTTCGCCTGTGCGCGCCATGGTCTAGAGTCCTTCCCGGGCCGCCAGATCCCGCAGGGACACCTGCGGCCGCGGTCCATAGTGAGAAATCACCTCGGCCGCCGCCAGGGCTCCCAGGCGACCGCAGGTTTCCAGCGGACGCC
>JBJTFE010000308.1:0-3765 GCA_046093265.1 Phenylobacterium sp.
GTTGGAGCCGGGAGCCGCGGGGGGTAAGGGGGGCCATGAAACCCCCTGTGCTCGCCCTCAGGCAGGTCCGGCTGGCGGATGGCCCCCGGATGCTGTTCGACGGCGTGGACCTGGCGCTGGAACCCCGATGCCGCGCCTGCCTGGTGGGGCGGAACGGCGCCGGAAAGACCACCCTGCTGCGCATACTGGCCGGCGAGGTGGAGGCCGATGACGGCGAGCGCACCCAGGTTCCCGGCCTCAGCATCGCCTGGGTCCCGCAGGAGCCCGTGATTTCCGGCCCGACGGTGCGCGACCATGTCGTGGCGTCCGGCGCCGCACCGCATGAGGCCGACGCCGCCCTGCAGACCTTTGGCCTTGATCCCGCAAAGCCCAGCGAGGGACTGTCCGGCGGCGAGGTGCGGCGCGCCGCCCTGGCCGCGGCCTTCGCCCGGGACGCCGACGTCCTGCTGCTGGACGAGCCGACCAACCACCTGGACATCCCGGCCATCGCCACCCTGGAGGCGGAAATCGCCGCCAGCCGGGCGGCCGTGCTTCTGGTCAGCCACGACCGGGCCTTCCTGGAGCGGGTGTCGGACCGGTGCTTCTGGCTGGAGGGGCGTCGGGTGCGCCGGCTGGACCGGGGCTTCTCCCATTTCGAGGCCTGGGCCGAGGGCATCGCCGCCGCCGAGGCGGAGGATGCGCGACGGCTTCAAAAACGCCTGGAACAGGAAGAGCACTGGATGCAGCGCGGCGTGACCGCCCGCCGGGCGCGGAATGAGGGCCGGCGCCGCGCCCTCCTGGACCTGCGCGCCGCCCGCGCCGAGCGCCTGCGGGATGTCCGGGGCCAGATGAGCCTGGAGGCCGTCGCCGCAGAGGGATCGGGCCAGAGGGTGGCGGAGGTTCGGCGGATCTCGAAGGCCTGGGGCGGCCGGACCGTGGTCCGCGATTTCTCCACCCGGATCCAGAAGGGCGACCGGTTGGCTGTGGTCGGCCCGAACGGCGCCGGCAAGACCACCCTGGTCCGGATGCTGGTCGGCCAGCTCGAGCCGGACTCCGGGACCGTCAAGCTGGGAACAGGACTGGAGGTCGCCTACCTGGACCAGAGCCGGGCCGAGCTGAAGCCGGAGATGACGTTGCGGGACGTGCTGGCGCCGCTGGGCGGCGACCAGATCCTGGTCGGCGGCAGGCCCTGGCACGTGGCCGCCTACGCCAAGTCTTTCCTGTTCACCGAGGCCCAGTTGCGCCAGCCTGTGCGCAGTCTGTCCGGCGGCGAGCGCAACCGCCTCCTGCTGGCCCGGGTGCTGGCGGCGCCGTTCAACCTTCTGGTGCTGGACGAGCCCACCAACGACCTCGACATGGACACCCTCGACCTGCTGGAGGACGCCCTCTCGGACTATGCCGGGACCCTTCTTCTGGTCAGCCATGACCGGGACTTCATCGACCGGTTGGCCACATCGACCATCGCCCTGAATGGCCGGGGCGACATCGTCGAGACCCCTGGGGGCTGGAAGGATTTCGAAGCCCAGAACCCCGGCTTCCTGGCGCCGCCCGCACGCACGCCGAGCCCACCCCGCAGGACCGCACCAGCCGCCGCCGCGCCCCCTGCGCCCGCCCGGCCGGGAAAGCTGTCCTACCGCGACCAGCGGCGGCTAGAGACGGCCGAAGCCCTGGTCGCCAGCCTGCCGGACGAGATCCGGGATTTGGAGTTGCGTCTGGCGGATTCCGGACTATACCGCCGCGACCCTAAGGGGTTCGAGCGCCTGACCGCCGATCTGGAGGCCGCCCAAGCGCGGCTCGAGGCCGCCGAAACCGAGTGGCTGGAACTCGAGGAACTCAAGGCCAGCCTCGCCTCCGGCGGCTGAACCGCCGGGTTCCTGTGGACAACTGCGCCCCGCTGGAATTCCGAAAGAAAGCGGGTCGCTCCACCGTCTTTCCACAGGCCGCCCACAGATCCTCCACCGCTCCACCCACACTGGGTCGGACCGGGCCCCTTGCCGGACGGCCGGCCCGGTGAGAGCGTGGGGCTGTCGAGAGGCGACGCGCGGTGAACGGAAGGGGCGACCCGGACGGCGCCGGGCGGGAGGGCCGGATCGGAGCGGACTGCGGGGGCGACCCGGCGGGAAACTCAGGATCGCGGTCCCGGGCGCGGCGGAACCGGCGGGGCGACCCGCAGGAGATCAGCCGACCCGCCTCGGGACTCAGATCTCCCAACGGATCTGAAAGAGGGCGGCGGACCGGGCGACCGGTGCGTCGCCCTCTTGCTATCCGGGACACGCCGTCAGGCGCGCTTGCCGGTTGCCTTCCCCCGAAACGCGCCTAGTTTGCCCGGGAGACCCGACCGGGAGGCCGCGCCATGAAGATTGTCCGGACATTCGCCATCCTCGCCGCTGCGGGCCTGGCGTGGGCCTGCTCGCCGCAGAAGTCCGCCGCCCCGGTGGATGGGGAGACGGGAGTCATCCGCTTCGCCACCGACTGGCGGGCCCAGGCCGAGCAGGGCGGCTTCTACCAGGCCCTGGCGACAGGCGAGTATGAGAAGCGCGGGCTCAAGGTGCAGATCATCCAGGGCGGCCCCGGGGTGAACGTGCCCCAGCTGCTGGCCGCCGGCGCGGTCGAGGCGGGAATGGGCTCCAACAGCTTCATCGTCCTCAATCTCGCCAACCAGGGCGCCCCGATCCGCGCCGTAGCCGCCATGATGCAGAAGGACCCCCAGGTCCTGATCGCTCATCCGGACCAGGGGATCGAGCGGATCGAGGATCTCAAGGGCCGGCCAATCCTGCTCTCCGATGCGTCGGTTACGGCCTTCTGGGTCTGGCTGAAGTCGAAGTACGGGTTCGAGGACGCCCAGATCCGCAAGTACACCTTCAACGCCGCTCCGTTCCTGTCGGACAAGTCGGTGGCCCAGCAGGGCTATTTGACCAGCGAGCCCTACACGATCGAGAAGACCGCCGGGCTGAGGCCCAAGGTCTTCCTGCTGGCGGACAACGGCTACCCCTCCTATGCGGCCATGATCCTCTTTCCCCAGTCCCTGATCGAGAAGGACCCTGAACGGGTCCGCGCCTTCGTGGAGGCCAGCGCGGCGGGGTGGAAGTCCTACCTGACCGGCGATCCCAAGCCCGGAGACGCCCTGATCCTCAAGGACAACCCGGAGATGACCCAGAACATCCTGGACCAGGCCCGGGAGAAGATGCGCGAGTACGCCCTCGTCGAGGGCGGTGACGCCGCCTCCGGCGGCATCGGCGTGATGACCGACGCGAGATGGAAGGCCTTCGCCGAGATGGCCATCGCCCAGGGCGTCTATCCGAAGGCCCTCGACTACACCAAGGCCTACACTCTCGACTTCGTTCGGCCGGAGGCGGGGAAGTAGGCGGTGAGCATCGCCGCCGCCCTGGACGACGTCGAGGTCGACTACCGCGGGCGGGGACGCGCCCTGGGCCCGATCTCCCTGACCGTGGCGGAGGGCGAGATCATCGCCCTGGTCGGCCCGTCCGGCTGCGGCAAGTCCACCGCCCTGCGCCTCCTTGCGGGGCTGGAGCCGGCCAGTCGCGGCCAGGTGCGCCGGGCGGCCGGACGCGGCGAGACCTCGGTCGTCTTCCAGGCCCCGACCCTCGCCCCCTGGATGAGCGCCGGCGCCAATGTCGCCCTGCCCCTTGAACTGGCGGGGACGCCAAAGGCGGAGGCCCGCAGCCAGGCGGCCGAGGCCCTGACCAGGGTCGGCCTTGCGGGGATCGAAGCCTCGCGCCCGGCTCAGCTTTCGGGAGGCATGGCCATGCGCGCCTCCCTCGCCCG
>JBJTFE010000309.1:0-5724 GCA_046093265.1 Phenylobacterium sp.
GCCCGGACCGCCACCCGCGTCTCCCCAGGTTCCGGAGCCGGAGACCGCGGACCCTGACGGCCGGCCCCTCCCCCCCGCGCCTGCGCCACAAACCCCGAAAGAGGCCGAAGCGCCGGAATAGGGCGGACTTTCGGGTCTTGCTGCATTGCACACTTGAGTTTCGCCCGACGGGGACCTAACCTCTCCGCCCCACGGATGCCTGCGCCTACTGGCGTCGGCAGCGTCCCAAGAACAGACCCGAGACCACCCGGTTATGGAAAAAGTCCCGAGGACCGCCGAGGGCTATCACGCCCTCGACGAAGACCTGAAGCGTCTCAAGACGATCGAGCGGCCGGCTGTGATCGCCGCCATCGCCGAGGCGCGCGCGCACGGCGACCTGTCGGAGAACGCCGAGTATCACGCGGCGAAAGAGCGCCAGGGCTGGATCGAGGGGCAGATCGCCGACATCGAGGACAGGATGGCGCGCGCCCAGGTCATCGACGTCTCCAAGCTGTCAGGCCGGCAGGTCAAGTTCGGGGCGACGGTGACCGTCGTCGACGAGGACACCGAGGATGAGGCCCGCTACCAGATCGTCGGCGAGCATGAGGCTGACGTGAAGGCGGGCAAGATTTCCATCACCTCTCCCATCGCCCGGGCCATGATCAGCAAGGAGACCGGCGACGTCGTCGAGGTGAATACGCCCGGCGGCGTGAAGGCCTACGAGATCCTCAAGGTGGAGTGGCTCTAGGGCCCGCCGGCTCTTGGCCAGCCCCCTCTCCATCTGGGCCGTGTCGGACGACAAGGCCGGAAACGCCGGTCCGGCCCTCGGGCTGGCGGAGGCCGTCGCCCGACTGACGCCCGCGCAGGTCATCGTCCGCTCCGTGCGGTGGAAGGGACGCCTCGGTCGCCTGCCCTGGTTCCTCAACCCCTTCCCGCTGACCACGCTCGAGGCGTCGTCCGAAATCGGCCCACCCTGGCCGGATGTCTGGATTGCGGCAGGCCGCGCCACCCTGCCCCTCTCCCTTGGCGTCCGGCGCTGGTCGAAGGGCGCGACTCTGGTCGTGCAGATTCAGAATCCCCGGGCGCCCCGAGCGGCCTTCGATCTGATCGTCGCCCCGCGCCACGACGAAATCGCCGGCCCGAACGTGCTGTCCATCACCGGCTCACCGCACCGGGTCACCGCAGAGGGGCTGGCTGAGGCGAGGACCCGGTTCGCCGCCCTGACCGACCCGCTGCCCCGGCCGCGCGCCGCCCTGCTGGTGGGCGGAAAGTCCAGGGCCCACGACCTGACCGACGCCCTCGCCCGGACCCTGGCCGCAGACCTTCGCAGGGCCGTGGGGGAGTCTGGCGGATCCCTGATGGCGACCTTCTCCCGGCGGACCCCGGAGTCCGCCCGGCGGATCCTGACCGACGCCCTGGCCGACCTGCCCGGCTTCATCTGGGACGGCCAGCGGGAAAACCCCTATTTCGGCATGCTCGCCGCCGCGGATGTCGTGCTGGTCACCGAGGACAGCGCCAACATGATCACCGAGGCCGCCGCGACCGGAAAGCCGGTTCTCATCCTTCCCATGGACGGAGGTTCGGCGAAGCTCGGACGCCTGAAGGCGAACCTTGTCGCCCGGGGATCGGCGCGGCCCTTCGCGGGTCATCTGGACCTCTTCGCCGCCGCACCCCTCGATGAGACCCGCCGCGCCGCAGAGGCCGTCCTGGACCTGCTGAAGGCGAGGAAGGCGTGATACCGCCCTTTCCGAAGCTGCGATTTCGCGCTCCCCTGTAGCCGAGATGATTCCCGAGACACCGCGCGTACTGTTCATCGCCGACGCCGGTCCCGAGGCCGGCGGCGGACATCTGATGCGCAGCCTGACCCTGTCAGAGGCGCTGAGCGCGCGGGGCGCGGACTGCGCCTTCCTGGCCACATCCGAGAGCGCCGCACTCCTGGAGACCTTCGCCCCCGGCGTGTCGCGGATCGAGACCGCCGGGACGGACCGGGCCGCCCTGGCCGCCGCTCTCGCGGGGCAGGGTTTCGACGCGCTGGTGTTCGACCACTACAGGCTGTCGAGGCCTGACCACGACGCGCTGGCGGGGGGTAGGGCGTGCCTTGTCATCGACGATCTGGCCGACCGTCCCCTGGGGGCCGACGTCGTGCTGGACTCCGGACCCGACCGGCGGCCCAGCGACTACACCCTGCTGACCGATGGCGACACCCGATTGCTCCTGGGGCCGGCGTTTGCGCCGGTGCGCAGCCGCTTCGCCGCCCTTCGCGCCTCTTCCCTCGCCCGCCGCGGGGGCGCGGTCGGCCGGGTTCTTGTGACCATGGGGCTCAGCGATGTGGGCGGGGTGACAGGGCGGGTGGTGGACCGCCTCCGGCCGCGGCTCGGCGATGTGATCATCGACGTCGTCCTTGGGGGGCAGGCGCAGAGCCGCAAGGTCATGATGCGGATGGCGACGCATGATCGCCGGCTGCGTCTGCACGTCGACGCCACCGACATGGCCAGCCTCCTGCACGATGCGGACTTTGTGATTTCTGCGGCCGGTTCGACCGTTTGGGAGATCTGTACGCTGGGCCTGCCCTCCGCCATCGTCGTGGTGGCGGACAATCAGAGAGCCGCCGCTGGGGCCCTTGCCCAACGAGGCGCCGCTCTGGTTGTCGATGCGTCGGATCCCGCCTTCGAAGGGGCCCTCGACCGGGCGCTCATGCGACTGATCTCCGACCCCGTTCAACGCGCCCACCTTTCGGAAGCCGCAGCGAACGTCTGCGATGGCCAGGGGGCGGGACGGGCGGCGGACGCTCTGCTTCAGGCCATCGCCGTCCGGGGAAAAGAAGGCTGAACCCCGCCTGCCGGACATCGTCCCGCAAACCGCAAGCGGGAGTCGCGCGCGATCTGAATCTGCCCTAAAGGGACGCCATGTCCGACCCTACGCCCCGCACCGTCCGTTGCCTCATCGTCGGCTCCGGTCCCGCCGGCTACACGGCCGCCGTGTACGCCGCCCGCGCCCTTCTGAAGCCCGTCCTGATCCAGGGTCTGCAGCCGGGGGGCCAGCTGACCATCACCACCGATGTCGAGAACTATCCGGGCTTCGCCGACGTCATCCAGGGGCCCTGGCTGATGGAGCAGATGCAGGCCCAGGCCGAGCATGTCGGGACCGAGATCATCAACGACATCGTGGTCACCGCCGACCTGTCGGCGCGTCCCTTCCGCCTGACCTGCGACAGCGGCCAGGTCTGGCTGGCGGAGACCCTGATCATCGCCACCGGCGCCCAGGCCCGCTGGCTGGGCCTCGACAGCGAGCAGCGCTTCCAGGGCTTCGGAGTCTCGGCCTGCGCCACCTGCGACGGCTTTTTCTACCGCGGCAAGGAAGTCGTGGTGGTGGGCGGCGGCAACACCGCCGTCGAGGAGGCCCTGTTCCTGACCAGCTTCGCCTCGAAGGTCACCGTCGTGCACAGGCGCGACAGCTTCCGGGCAGAGGCCATCCTGCAGGAGCGCCTGTTCGCCAACCCCAAGGTCGAGGTGGTCTGGGACCATCAGGTCGACGAGGTGCTGGGCCAGGAAGACCCCATGGGCGTCACCGGCGTCCGGCTGAAGTCCACCCGCACCGGGCAGACCCGCGAGCTTTCCTGCGACGGGGTGTTCATCGCGATCGGCCATGCGCCGGCCTCGGCCCTCTTCACGGGCCAGCTGGAAATGGACGCCTCGGGCTACCTGAAGGTGAAGCCGGGCACGGCGGCGACCGCCATCCCCGCCGTCTTCGCCGCCGGCGACGTCACCGACGACGTCTACCGCCAGGCCGTGACGGCGGCGGGCATGGGCTGCATGGCCGCCCTGGAGGCGGTTCGCCTTCTGGCCGAGGAAGACCACGCCGCCGCCCGGGCGGCCGCCCAGTGACCAGCCTCATCGTCAACGGTGGTCGAGCCCTGCGGGGAAGGATCATCCCCTCGGCCAACAAGAACGCCGTCCTGCCGGTGCTCTGCGCCACCCTCCTGACCGACCAGCCGGTGACCCTTCACCGGGTGCCGGACATCACCGACGTCCGGAAGATCCTCGACTTCTTCCGCAACCTCGGATCGACCGTCGACATGGACTTTGCGGCGGGCACCCTTCGGGTCCACCACGGCGAGAGCCTGAACCCGAAGGCGGCCCACCTGCCCCTGGGCATGCGCTCGACCCTGATGCTGATCCCGCCCCTGCTGCACCGGTTCGGGGCGGCGACCATCGAGGAGGACGCCACGGGCTGCACCCTTGGCGCACGTGAGATCGACCCGCACATCGAGGTCCTGCGGACCTTCGGCGCGATCGTCCGGCGCGAGCCCGACGCCCTGCACATCTCCGTGCCGGGGGGCTACAGGTCCGCCGACCACTGGCTGGACTACGCCTCGGTCACCACCACCGAGAACTTCATGCTCTGCGCGGCCACCGCCCTGGGCCGATCGCAGCTGACCAACGCGGCCTGCGAACCCCACGTCCAGGAATTCTGCGCCTTCCTCGCCATGATGGGCGCCCGGATCGAGGGCGTTGGCGGCTCAAGGATCGTGGTCGAGGGCGTCGAGCGCCTGTCCGGGGCGGAGTTCACCTTTGCCGACGATTTCCACGAGGTGGCGACCTTCCTGGCCATGGGCGCCATCACCGGCGGCGAGGTTTCGGTGCGTAACGGCTCGGTGGAGCAGTTCCCCCTGCTGGACCGGACCTTCGCCAAATTCGGCGTCGAGGTGACGCACGCGGGCGGCTGGTCGACGGCGCGGGCGCCGCATGGCCTGAAGGTTCGCGAGCCCTTCACCTCCAACATCCTCACCAAGGTCGAGGCCGCGCCCTGGCCCTATGTGCCGGCGGATCTCCTGCCGATCTTCGTCGCCCTGGGGGTCCGGGCGGAAGGCTCGGTGATGTTCTGGAACAAGGTCTACGAGGGCGCCCTGGGCTGGAGCTCGGAAATCGGCAAGTTCGGCGCTCACGCCGTGCTCTGCGACCCGCACCGGCTGATCACCTACGGCGGCAAGCCCCTCATGCCGGCGACGGTCGAGAGCCCCTACATCATCCGGGTGGCCATCGCCCTCTTCATGCTGGCCGCCAGCATCGAGGGCCGGTCGACCATCCTCAACGCCGCGCCCATCCAGCGCGCCCACCCCCGCTTTGTCGAGAACCTCAACGCCCTCGGCGCCAAGGTCGAGTGGGTGGCCGGCGACTGACGGCAGGAGAAGCCATGGCGCTTGAAATCCGCTACGCCCGCGCCGCCGATCACGCCGGTATCGGCGACATCCTGGACGCCGCCTTCGGGGGACCTGCGGAGCGCCGGATCGTCGAACGGCTTCGCGCGGACGCCGAGTCCATGTTCGAGCTGGTCGCACTGCAGGAGGGAGAGATGGTCGGCTGCATCATGTTCAGCCGGCTGTGGGCCGACAGCATGCACCTCTATTCCGCCCTGGCCCCCCTCGCCGTGCGGCCGGACGTCCAGCGGACAGGGATCGGATCGGCCCTGACCCTGCGCGGTCTTGAGGCCGCCCGTCACTTCGATGCAGCCGCCGTACTGGTCCTCGGACATCCGGAGTACTATCCGAAGTTCGGTTTCTCCACCGCCGCGACGGAGAAGGTCAGCGGGCCCTATTCCGGCAGCCCGGCCTTCATGGGGATCGCCCTGGTCGACGGCGCCCTGGCCGCCCTGGAACACGATCCGGCAGCGACGGGCCCCAGCCCTGGCGTTCAGCCCTGATCCGCCGAGAAGGCGTCGGGATAGGCCACCATCAGGGGTTCATCC
>JBJTFE010000310.1:0-4976 GCA_046093265.1 Phenylobacterium sp.
TTGACGGGTCTGGAGGTGCGCACGCCAGACGACCAGAGACGGGCCGGAGAGGGTCTGCGGAGGGGCCGTTGCACCCCCTCACCCCGCTTCGCGGGGAGCTCCCCCTGATGGGGAGCAATTAAGCCCTGTAATTCCTCCACCTCTTGAGGGGGAGGTGGGCCGCGAATGCGGGCCGGAGGGGGTCAGTGGCGAAAGGGTTTGCCCCCCCGTGCGTGGGCCGTCGATTTGACCTCGGCTCGCTCCGTGACCCCTTCCCAAGCTCCTGCTCCCGGCGTCGCCATCATCACCGGCGCCGGTTCCGGCATCGGCCGCGCAGCCGCTTTGGCCCTGGCCGTCCGGGGCTGGTCCGTCGTGCTGGCGGGGCGTCGCGCCGAAGCCCTTGTGGCCACCCGCGACTTCGGCCCGGATCCGGCCCGCCTGCTCGTGCAGCCGGCGGACGTGTCCGACCGCGACCAGGTCGAAGCCCTGTTCGACGCCGCCGTCGCGCCTTCGGCCGGGTGGACCTTCTTTTCAACAACGCCGGGACCGGCGCGCCGCCGGTTCCCCTGGAGGACCTCTCGCTGGACGACTGGCGGCGGGTGGTGGACGTCAACCTCACCGGGGCCTTCCTCTGCCTCCAGGCCGCGTTCCGCCGCATGAAGGCCCAGTCGCCCCGGGGCGGCCGGATCATCAACAACGGCTCGATCTCGGCCCAGGTCCCCCGGCCCCGCTCGGTGGCCTACACCGCCACCAAGCACGCCATGACCGGCCTGACCCGCCAGGCCAGCCTGGACGGCCGGGCCTACAACATCGCCTGCGGGCAGATCGACATCGGCAACGCGGCCACGGAGATGACGGCCCGGATGTCCCGGGGCGTTCTTCAGGCGGACGGAAGCGTGGCGCCCGAGCCGACCATGGATGTCGCCGCCGTCGGCGAGGCCGTCGCCTACATGGCCGGCCTGCCCCTGGAGGCCAACGTCCAGTTCATGACCGTCATGGCCACGAACATGCCCTTCATCGGCCGGGGCTGAGCCCGCCGGCTGCGCGGATCGCAGCCTGCACATCCAGGGCCTGCACGGTCTCCGCCACATCATGCACCCGCACGGCCGCCACCCCGGCCCCCGCACCTGAGAGGGCGGCGGCCAGCGAGCCGCCGAGCCGGTCCGAGGCCAGTTCACCGCCGGCGCCGACGGCGGCGATGAAGCGCTTGCGGCTGGCGCCCAGCAGGACGGGGAAGCCCAGGGCGACGATCCGCTCCAGCCCGGCCAGCAGGGTCAGGTTGTGGTCCACGGTCTTGCCGAAGCCGATCCCCGGGTCCAGCCAGATCCGCTCCCGGGCGATCCCGGCGGCGAGGGCCGCCCCGGCGCGCGCCCCGAGGAAGGCGCAGACCTCCGCCAGTACGTCGTCGTAGCGGGGCGCTGCCTGCATGGTGCGCGGCTCGCCCTGCATGTGCATCAGCACGACCTCACAGCCGAGCCCGGCCGCCAGGTCGGCCGCCCCGGGAGCGGCCAGGGCGGTGACGTCGTTCCAGATGTCCGCCCCGGCCTGCACCGCCGCCCGGGCGACCTCCGGCTTGCAGGTATCGACGGAAATCCGGCGGCGGGTGAGGGGACGCAGGTTGTGCAGGACAGGCAGGACCCGGCCAAGCTCAGACTCGACGCTGACCGGCGCGGCGCCAGGACGGGTGGACTCACCCCCGATGTCGAGGATGTCCGCGCCTGCGCGATCCAGGGCCAGGGCGTGGGCGACGGCCCCCTCGACGCCCTGCGGCCGCCCGCCGTCCGAGAAGCTGTCGGGCGTGACGTTCACCACCCCCATGACCAGGGGGCGGCGACCGGCGACCGGCGCAGCGGTCACGCCGGCTGGGGCCGCGCTACGGTCGGGGTCAGGGGCACCGAGACGGCGGGCAGGGCCGGACCGGCGTCGCCGGTGTCGTCGCGCCGGGGCATGACCCCCTTCAGGGCGTTTGTGATCTCGTCGCCGGTCAGGGTCTCGTACTCGAGCAGGGCCTTGGCCAGGGTGTGCAGGTCCTCGATCCGTTCGGTCAGGATCCGCTTGGCCTCGTCATAGCCGCTCTGGACCAAGCGCTTGATCTCTTCGTCGATGATCCGCGCCGTCTCTTCCGACACGTTCTGAGTCCGCGACACCGAGTGGCCCAGGAAGACCTCATCCTGATTCTCGCCGTAGGAGACCACGCCCAGCCGGTCGGAGAAGCCCCACTTGGTGACCATGGCCCGGGCCAGACGGGTGGCCTGGTCGATATCGGAGGAGGCGCCGGAGGTGATCTTCTCCCGGCCGAAGATGATCTCCTCGGCCAGACGGCCGCCCATCAGGATGGCCAGGCGCGAGGTCATCTGCTGGAAGCTCATCGACAGCTGGTCGCGCTCGGGCAGCTGCATGACCATGCCCAGGGCCCGGCCGCGCGGGATGATGGTCGCCTTGTGAACAGGGTCCGAGGCGGGAACGCTCAGGGCCACCAGGGCGTGGCCGCCCTCGTGATAGGCGGTCAGGCGCTTTTCCTCGTCGGTCATGGCCATGGACTTGCGCTCGGCGCCCATCATGACCCGGTCCTTGGCGTCCTCGAAGTCGCACTGGGTGACCATCTTGCGGTTCTTGCGGGCGGCCATCAGGGCGGCCTCGTTGACCAGATTGGCCAGGTCGGCGCCCGAGAAGCCGGGCGTGCCGCGGGCGATGGTGCGGATGTCCACATCCGCCGCCAGGGGCACATTGCGCATGTGCACGCGCAGGATGCGCTCGCGGCCGTTGACGTCGGGATTGCCCACCACCACCTGCCGGTCGAAGCGGCCGGGGCGCAGCAGGGCGGGGTCCAGAACGTCGGGCCGGTTGGTCGAGGCGATGACGATGATGGCGTCCGAAGGATCGAAGCCGTCCATCTCCACCAGCAGTTGGTTCAGGGTCTGCTCGCGCTCGTCATTGCCGCCGCCCAGGCCCGCGCCCCGGTGCCGGCCGACGGCGTCGATCTCGTCGATGAAGATGATGCACGGGCTGTTCTTCTTGGCCTGCTCGAACATGTCCCGGACGCGGCTGGCGCCGACGCCGACGAACATCTCCACGAAGTCCGAGCCGGAAATGTAGAAGAAGGGCACGCCCGCCTCGCCGGCCACGGCGCGGCCCAGCAGGGTCTTGCCGGTGCCGGGCGGACCGACCATCAGCGCGCCTTTGGGAATCTTGCCGCCCAGACGCTGGAACTTGCCCGGATCCTTCAGGAAGTCGACGATTTCCGACAGCTCTTCCTTGGCCTCGTCCACCCCGGCCACGTCCTCGAAGGTCACGCGGTTGCGGTTCTCGGTCAGCATCTTGGCCTTGGACTTGCCAAACCCCATGGCGCCCCGGGCCCCGCCCTGCATCTGGCGCATGAAGAAGATCCAGATGCCCACCATGATCAGGATCGGCAGCAGCTGCAGCAGGATGGTCCCGGCGCTCATGCCGCCGGGCGGCTTGACCTTGATATCGACGTTACGGGCTTCGAGCCGCTTGACCAGGTCTTCCTGGTTGTTCGGCGTCGTGGAGGCGAAGGTCTTCCCGGCGCTGTCCTTCACGGTGATCTTCGGCCCGGCGATCTCGACCGACTTGACGCTTCCGCCGTCGATCTTGGCAAGCAGCTGGGAATAGCTGAGCTCGCCAACCGTTGCGGTGCGCTGGCTGGGGTTCATCAGCGCATACATGCCCGCCAGGGCGATGACGATGGCGGCCCAGATGCCGAGGTTGCGAAAGTTCATTGGCGTCCGATCCGAAAGGTTGAATGCCGATCCCGTCTCAAGATAGGCGCCGGGAGGAAGAATCTCCAGCGGACAAGCCGCAAACCGGGGTCCGGACGCAAAAAAGGCCGTGCGGCGTACGCACGGCCCCTCGACATGCCTCGAGAAGACCCCGCCCGGCGACCGGGCGCCGACCCGCTGGTCAGCGGGCGGGCTTTTTTGGCGCAGCGATCAGTCCTTCGCGCTGGGCGCGCTTGCGGGCGAGCTTGCGGGCGCGGCGAACGGCTTCGGCTTGCTGGCGCGCGCGCTTCTCCGAGGGCTTCTCGTAGTGCACGTGGCGCTTCATCTCGCGGAACGAACCCTCGCGCTGCATCTTCTTCTTCAGCGCCTTCAGGGCCTGGTCGACATTGTTGTCGCGGACGAAAATCTGAACCAGAGGTCTCTCTCCTGTCACCCGTTCCCGCTCGGCGTCGCCTCCGGGGAGGCCTCAGCGGCGAACGGACAATAGCCTTTCGTTCCCGACGGTCTCCCGTCCGGACAGGCGGCGGGCAATAGCAGACCGGAAAACGCCTGTCCACGCCGGACACGCGCGCCGTTTCGCCCTATATGGAGAGGATGGAGACCCTGGATGATCCCGAGGCTTGGCTGAGGGCCGCCGAGCAGGCGGTTCTGGACGCCGCCCTCATCCGCGCCCCGGCGCTGGGCTGGACCGCCGCCATGGCCGGAGCGGCGGGCGCGGACGCCGGCTTCACGCCCGGCGAGACCGGGCTGATCCTGCCGCACGGGCCGGCGGACCTCGCCGCCCTTCTGTCCCGTCGCCATGACGCCGCCGCCCTCGCCGCCCTGCCCGATCCGGCCGGGCTCAAGATTCGCGAGCGCATCCGCGCCGCCGTGCTGGCCCGGCTGGAGGCCGCCGCCGCCGACGCCCCCGCCGTGCGCCGTTGTTCCGGCTGGCTGGCCCTGCCGCCCAACGCCGCGCAAGGTTTGTCGCTGGCCTGGGAGAGCGCCGACGCCCTCTGGCGCTGGGCCGGTGACGTCGCCGCCGACGAGAACCATTACTCCAAGCGCGCCATCCTGGCGGGCATGTTGGTCACGGCCCTGGCCGTACGCCTGCAGCAGGGCGAGGCGGAGGCTGAAGCCTACGTCGACGCGCGCATCGCCAATGTCATGGCCTTCGAGGCCTGGAAGGCGAAGCTGAAGCCGGGAGAGCCGCTGCGCCGGGCCGCCGAACTCCTCGGACGCCTTAGGTACGGCGCGCCTGTCAGCCCCCGGGGGTGA
>JBJTFE010000311.1:0-26768 GCA_046093265.1 Phenylobacterium sp.
CGGGCCCGGGCCTGGCGCGCCAGGAGGGTCAGGCCGGCGCCGAAGGTCAGGGATCCGACCCAGACGCAGACCAGCCAATAGCCGATCCGCCCGACGACTTCCGACCTGGCTCTGGACGCCGCCGGCCGTCGCCCTCCTGACCCTGGCTCCCGCCGGCGTCAGCCGCCTGCTGGCCCTCCGTATCTGGCCGGTCGTGGCCCAGGTCTCGGCCCTGGAATGGTATGCCCAGTGCCTGGCGATCAGCCTGCGATCGAGGCCGGGGTCTGGCGGCCCTCGGAGCCTTCCGACGCGCCCCGGCCCCTACTCCTCATTTCTCACGGGACTGGCGGCGACTTCCGAAGCCATGAGGCCACCGCGCAGGCCCTGGCCCGGGCCGGCTTTGTCGTCGCCGCCCTGACCCATACTGGCGACAACTGGCGCGACCAGAGCCGGGCCACGGATCTGGCGGGGCGAACCCGGCAGATCTCGGTCGTGCTCGACTATCTGCTGACCCGATGGGACGGCCGGGCCGGCCTGGACCCGGAAAGGATCGGCGCCTTCGGCTATTCCGCCGGCGGTTTCACCCTGTTGGCGGCGGCGGGCGGAAACCCCGATCTGAGCCGGATAGCCCCGCACTGCCAGGCCCATCCCGAGGCCTTTGACTGCCGCCTTGTCGCTCAGCATCCCCCGCCCGCCGGGACGGCTGGCGCCGACGGGATCGTCGTCCATCACGATCCCCGGCTGAAGGCCCTAGTGATCGCCGCCCCGGCCCTGGGCTTCACCTTCGCCGGGTCGGGTCTGGCGGCGGTGACCCAGCCGGTTCAGCTGTGGGAGGCGGGCGCCGATCAGATTCTGCCGGCGCCGGACTATGCCGAACCGGTCCGGGACGCCCTGCCGAACCCGCCGACCTTCTTCCGGGTCGAAGGGGCGGGGCATTTCGACTTCATGCCCCCTTGCTCCGCCCAGCTGAAGATCTTCGCCCCGGCCATCTGCGCGCCGACGCCCGGCTTTGACCGGGCCGCCTTCCACGCCCGGTTCAATCCGGCGCTCGTCGCCTTTTACCGGCTGCACCTGGCGGCCCCCGCAGCCGCAGGGGGCGGATCGGCCTCTGCCTCCGGTCCGGCGGCCGTCAGTCCAGGAAGGGATCGCGCATCATGATGGTGTCGTCGCGCTGGGGGCTGGTGGACAGAAGCGCCACGGGCGCGCCGACCAGCTCCTCGATCCGGCGGACATATTTCGCCGCCGCGCCGGGCAGGTCCTTCCAGGACCGGGCGCCCTGGGTGCTGTCGCTCCAGCCCTCGATCTCCTCGTAGACGGGGACCAGGCGCGCCTGCTCGCGCAGGCCGGCGGGCAGATAGTCGACCGGCTGGCCGTCCAGGGTGTAGCCGGTGCAGATCTTCAGGGTTTCGATCCCGTCCAGCACGTCCAGCTTGGTCAGGACGATGCCCTCGACGCCGCCCACCCGGACCGACTGGCGCACCAGGGCCGCATCGAACCAGCCGCAGCGGCGGGGCCGGCCGGTGACGGTGCCGAACTCATGGCCGCGCTCCCCCAGCCGGGCGCCGATCTCGTCATGCAGTTCGGTGGGGAAGGGGCCTTCGCCCACCCGGGTGGTGTAGGCCTTGACGATGCCCAGCACATAGCCGCCCGCCTGGGGCCCGACGCCCGAGCCCGCCGCCACCTGGCCGGCCACGGTGTTGGAGCTGGTCACGTAGGGATAGGTGCCGTGGTCGACGTCCAGGAGGGTGGCCTGCGCCCCCTCGAACAGGACCCGGCGCCCGGCGCGGATCTGGTCGCCGAGGATGCGCCAGGCCGGCTTCACGAAGGGGGCGACCTGGGGCGTGATCTCCGCCAGCTGGGCGAGGATGTCATCCGGTGCGACGGGGGTCAGGCCGAGGCCGGCGCGCAGGGCGCCGTGGTGGGCCAGCAGGCGCTCGATCTTGGTCTCCAGGGCCTCGCGGTCCGAAAGGTCGGCGAAGCGGATGGCTCGGCGGCCGACCTTGTCCTCATAGGCCGGGCCGATGCCGCGGCCCGTGGTGCCGATCTTGCCCGCGCCGGCCCGGGCCTCGCGCGCCTGGTCGAGGTCGCGGTGCAGGGGCAGGATCAGGGTGGCGTTGTCCGCCAGGACCAGAACGTCGGGCGTGACCTGAAGGCCCTGGGCCCGGGCGCGGCCGATCTCGTCCATCAGGGACCAGGGGTCGACCACCACGCCGTTGCCGATGATGCTGAGCTTGCCCTGGACTACGCCCGAGGGGAGGAGGGAGAGCTTGTAGGTCTTCTCGCCCACCACGATGGTATGGCCGGCGTTGTTGCCGCCCTGGAAGCGCACGACCGCGTCCGCCCGGTCGGCCAGCCAGTCGATGACCTTGCCCTTGCCCTCGTCGCCCCACTGGCCGCCGATGACGGTGACGTTGCCCATGATGTGATCCTGTCAGATATGCGTCCGCCGCCTGCCGGCGACTCCCTTCCCGCCCTTCGACAGGCGCTCGGCGGGGGGAGGTTCTGCAATGTCCGGCCCCGAAGCGGCGCAGTCTGCGCGCGTCTTCCGGTCCGTCGGGGATAGACAGGCGGGCGGCCTCGGCGTCAAGGGGTTTTGGTCTGGAGCCGCCGTCCGCCCGGGTCTAGGAATGCGCCATGGACAGACCCCGCTTCCACCTCGCCTTCCCCGTCCGCGACCTCGCCGAGGCCCGCGCCTTCTATGGCGGCCTGCTGGGCTGCGCCGAGGGCCGGTCGAGCGCCGAGTGGGTGGACTTCGACTTCCACGGCCACCAGATCGTCGCCCACCTCGCGCCGTCGCCGGAGGACGTCGCGACCAACCCCGTGGATGGCGAGGACGTGCCGGTGCGTCATTTCGGGGTGATCCTGGACCTCGCCTCATGGCGGGCCCTGGCCGACCGGCTGGAGGCGGCCGGGGTGGACTTCATCATCCCGCCCCAGATCCGCTTCCAGGGCCAGCCCGGCGAGCAGGCCACCCTCTTCTTCCTCGATCCTTCGGGCAACGCCCTCGAATTCAAGGCCTTCGCCGACGACGCCAGGGTGTTCGCCCGGTGAGCGCGCCCGCCTTCGCCGACATCGAGGCGGCGGCGGAGCGGCTGGCGGGCCAGGCCGTCGTCACGCCGCTGATCGAGAGCCCGGCCCTGAACGAAAGGCTGGGCCTGAGGGTGCTGATCAAGCCCGAGACCCTGCAGAGGGTGGGGGCCTTCAAGTTCCGCGGCGCCTTCAACCGCCTTTCGCAGATCGCCCCTTCGGACCGTCCGCGCGGGGTGGTGGCCTTTTCGTCAGGCAACCACGCCCAGGGCGTGGCCCTGGCGGCGCAGCTGCTGGGGATGCCGGCGGTCATCGTCATGCCCGCCGACGCCCCGGCGGTGAAGGTGGAGGCGACGCGCGGCTATGGCGCCGAGGTGGTCTTCTACGACCGCATGACCGAGAGCCGCGAGGCGATCGCGGCCAGGCTGGCGGGGGAGAGGGGGGCGGTCATCGTGCCGGCCTATGACGATGCCGACATCATCGCCGGGCAGGGCACGGCGGGGCTGGAGCTGGCCCGGCAGGTGCAGGCCCTGGGGGCGGAGCTGGACCTGGTCATCGGCCCGGTGGGCGGCGGGGGACTGATGGCCGGGGTCGCCCTGGCGGTGCAGACCCTCTCTCCGCGGACCCTGGCCGTCGGGGTGGAGCCCGAGCTCTACGACGACGCCCGCCGGTCCCTGGCCAGCGGCCGGCGCGAGACCGTGACGCCGACCGTCAGGACCCTGTGTGACTCCCTCGAGACTCCATCGACGGGGGAACTGACCTTCCCGATCCTGAGGGAGCGCCTCTCGGCCATCGTGACGGTGAACGACGCCGAGGTGGCCGAGGCCCTGAGGCTGGCCTTCTCCACCCTCAAGCTGGTGGTGGAACCCGGCGGCGCCGTCGGCCTGGCCGCCGTGATGGCCGGCAAGGTTCCCGGGGTCAGGCCCGGCGCCTGCGTCGGCCTCGTGCTGTCCGGGGGCAATGTCGATCCGGACCTCTTCGGGAGGGTGCTGCGCGGGGAATTCTGACCCGGCGCCGCTGGCGGAAGCCGCCGCCAGAGGCTAATCACACCACCAGCTTATCCTCCCCGGGGATCCGAATGACCCTCAAACGCACCCTCCTGGCCGGCCTGTGGGCCCTTCTGATTTCCGCTCCCGCCCTGGCCGCAGACCTCGATCCGGTCCGCCTGACCGAGCACGTGAAGGTACTGTCGGACGACGCCTTCGGGGGCCGGGCCCCGGACACCGAGGGCGAACGCAAGACTGTGGCCTACCTGGTGGACCAGTTCCGCAGCTTGGGCCTCAAGCCTAGCGGCGACCTGCAGAAGGAC
Source organism: Phenylobacterium sp. (assembly GCA_046093265.1). Classification (GTDB taxonomy): domain Bacteria; phylum Pseudomonadota; class Alphaproteobacteria; order Caulobacterales; family Caulobacteraceae; genus Phenylobacterium. Next base: position 4,316 of record JBJTFE010000311.1, read on the forward strand.
GGGACCCGAGCCTGGACCCAGGACGTGCCCCTCGCCCGCTTCGACACCGAAGGGCCGGTGGCCGTCAGCGTCAATGTCGCCGACCAAGCCCGCACCTGGACCCAGGGCGAGGAGATCGCCATCCGCGCCGCCCAGACCGGGATCAACCGGCTGACCCTGAAGGACGTTCCCCTGGTCTTCATCGGCTATGGCGTAACCGCGCCCGAGCGGAACTGGGACGACTTCAAAGGGGTCGACATGAAGGGCAAGATCGGCCTGGTGCTGATCAACGATCCGGACTTCGAGACCGGAAAGGGCGACTTCGGCGGCAAGGCCATGACCTATTACGGTCGCTGGACCTACAAGTTCGAGGAAGCCGCCCGGCGCGGAGCGGTCGGCTTCCTGGTGATCCACGAGACCGCCCCGGCTTCGTATGGCTGGGCGACGGTGAAGAACTCCAACACCAGCACCCTCTTCGACATCATCCGCGCCAATCCGGCGCAGTCCCACGCCCCCCTGGAGGGCTGGATCCAGCGCGATGTCACCGTGGACCTGTTCAAGGCGTCGGGCCTCGACTTCGAGGCGCTGAAGGCCAAGGCGCAGACCCGGGACTTCCGTCCTGTGGAGCTGACGGGCGTGACCTTCTCCGCCGACTATGCCGTCCGGGCCCAGAAGATCGTCTCCAAGAATGTCGTCGCCCGGAAGCCGGGGCGCCGCCATGCCCACGAGACCGTCATCTATACGGCCCACTGGGACCATCTGGGCGTGGGCGCGCCGGACGCCCGGGGCGACCGGATCTACAATGGCGCCCAGGACAACGCCCTGGGGATCGCCTCCCTTCTCGAGGTCAGCCGCCAGTACGCCCGCGCGCCAGCGCCGGATCGCTCGGTGGTGTTTCTTGCCGTGACCGCCGAAGAGCGTGGCCTGCTTGGCTCGGAGTACTACGCCGCCAACCCGCTCTATCCGCTGGCGACAACGGCCGGGGTGATCAACATGGACGGCGCCTCCACATCCGGCCCGGCCCGGGATTTCACGACCTCGGGCGACGCGCCCCTGACCCTGCAGGACGACCTGGTCGCCCTGGGCGCCAAGCGCGGCAGGGCCTACACGCCGGATCCCAATCCGGGCGCCGGCTACTTCTTCCGCTCCGACCATTTCCCCTTCGCCAAGCGCGGCGTGCCGGCCATCTCCTTCGGGTCGGGCCAGGACCTGATCGAGGGCGGCAGGGCGAGGGGTGAGGCCCTTGCCAAGGACTACACAACCTACCGCTACCACCAGCCCGCTGACGAATGGTCACCGGACTGGAACCTGGCCGGGGCGGCCCAGGACGGCGGCCTGCTCTACGACCTCGGCCGTGAGCTGGCCAACTCCCGTCGTTGGCCGGACTGGAAGGCGGGCTCGGAGTTCCGCGCCGTCCGCGCTTCGACGGCGGCCCAGAGGAAATAGCGGGGGCTCGACGGGAATGCGCGATGCCCTATGGTGACGCGCGTCACCTTTTGAGCGAGTTCATGTCCGACACCGCCTTCGCCCCGGCCGGAAAGCGCGAGATCACCAAGGCGCAGAACCGTCAGGCGATACTCGACGCTGCGCGCGAGGTGTTCGGGGAGGCCGGCTTCGATACGGTGACCGTGCGGGACATCATCCGTCGCACGGGCCTGGCTTCGGGCACATTCTACAATTACTTCCGCTCCAAGGACGAGGTGGCCTCGGCCCTGTCGCGGGATGGCGCGCGCCGCTTCTCGCCGGTGCTCAAGGCGCAGCGCGAACGGGCCCGGACCTGGGAGGAGTTCGTGCGCGGCGCCCTCGGCGCCTATTACGACTTTCTGGCCGCCGAGCACGACAACTGGAAGTCCCGCCGCGCAGCGGAGGAGCCGGACGACGCCCTGATGGGTGAGACGCCGGAGATGGCTGCGGTCTTCGAGGAGGTCAGGCGGTCCATCGTTGACGAGACGGAGCGGGGCGGCGCTAAAGGGGTCGACGCCGATTACCTGGCCGCCGCCTGTATCGGTCTGGCGCGAGAGATCGGCTGGAAGATGCTGGCCCGCCAGCCCGTCGACACCGCCGCCGCGACCGACTTCGCCGCCAACCTGATCTTGCGCGGAACGGCCGGCTTGTCGGAGACGCGCTCATGAGCCGCGCGGCTCAGGCGCGGACCGTCCTGTCCTGGATTCTCTCCCTGCCGGCGCCCGTGCTGCGCCTGATGTCAGGAGGCGCGGCGACCTACAGGGAAGGACGCACTCTGGATCCCAGACTGCAGTTCCTGGCCGCCGGGGCCCGCCGCGGTCGGCCGATGAGCGCCATGACCCCTGAGGAGGCCCGCCGGGCGAGCGCCGCCGCCTTCACCGCCACCGCCGAGCCGATCCCGCCGGGCGTTCGGGTGGAGGCCCTGACCGTCCCCAGCGGGGCGGGCGAGCGCCCGGCCCGGCTCTACCGCCCCGGCCGGTCGTCGCCGGATGTCCCCATCCTGGTCTTCGCGCACATGGGCGGCGGGGTGATCGGCGACCTCGATACGACAGACGGTTTCTGCGGCCGACTGGCCGAGGCGACCGGCGGCCCTGTGCTGTCTGTGGACTATCGCCTCGCGCCCGAGCACCGGTTTCCGGCGGGATACGATGACGTGCTGGCGGCCTTCCGCTGGGCGCGGGACTCGGCCGGGACTCTGGGCGCCGCGCCCGGCCGGGCGGCGATCGGCGGGGATTCCATGGGCGGCCTGTTCGCCGCCGCCCTGGCCCAGGAGATGCGGCGGACCGGCGAGCCCGCCCCGGATCTTCAGTTGCTGGTCTACCCTTGCGTCGACCTGGCCAGCGAGACCCCGTCCATGACTGCATTCGCCGACGCCTTCCCCCTCGACCGGGCGACCATGGAATGGTTCGTCGGACACTATCTCTCCGCCGGCGATGATCCGCTCGAACCGCGCAATGCGCCCGGCCGGACCGAGGACCTGTCAGGCCTGGCGCCGGCCGTGATCGCCACTGCGGGCTTCGATCCCCTGGTCGACCAGGGCGAGACCTACGCCCGCCGTCTCGCCGCCGCCGGCGTGCCTGTGGACTACCGACGCTATGACAGCCTGGTCCACGGCTTCACGGCCTTTGGCGGCGTGGTCCCGGAGGCCCGCCGGGCGTGTGCGGAAATCGCCAGCCTGGTCGCCGCCCGGCTCTCCCGCACCTCCTGAAAGGACGAATTCATGCGCGCGCTCGTCGTCGAGGAACTGGCTGCGGAGTACGCAGGTTGCCGGGTCAAGGACCTGCCCGACCCGGTTCCGGGGCCGGGGGAGGTGCTGATCCGGGTCAGGGCGGGCGCCCTGAACTTCCCGGATCTCATGCAGACCCGAGGCGAGCACCAGCACAAGCCGCCTGTGCCCTTCACCCCGGGCATGGAGCTGGCCGGGGATGTTATCGCCGTCGGCGAAGGCGTGACGGCCTTCAAGCCTGGCGACGCCGTGGCGGGGGGCTCGCGTACCGGCGCCTTCGCCGAGTACGCCGTCAGTCCAGCCGCCGCCCTGCACAGCAAGCCGGAGTCCATGACCTACGGCCAGGCCGCCGGCTACCAGGTCTGCTATCTGACCGCCTGGGTCGCCTTGGTCCGCCGCGCCCAGGTGCAGCCGGGCGAGTGGGTCCTGGTGCATGGCGCGGCCGGGGGCACAGGCCTCGCCGCCGTCGACCTGGCGAGGCATCTCGGCTGCCGGGTGATCGCCGCCTCGGCTTCCGACGCCAAGCTGGCGGTGATCGAGAAGGAGTATGCGCCAGACGCCTTGGTGAACGTGACCAGGGGCTTCAAGGATCGGGTGAAGGAAATCACCGGCGGGCGCGGCGCGGACGTCATCTTCGATCCGGTCGGCGGCGATGTCTTCGACGAGAGCGTCCGCTGCATCGCCTTTGACGGCCGGATCCTGTCGATCGGCTTCACCTCGGGCCGTCTGCCCGTGCTGCCGGTCAACTACGCCCTGATCAAGGGCTTCTCGGTGATGGGCGTGCGGGCCGGGGAGTATGGCCGCCAGTTCCCCGAGCGCGGACGCGAGAACAATGCGGCGATCTGGAAACTCGCCGAGGAGGGCGCCGTGCACCCCCGCGTCGACCGGGAGTTTCCGCTGGATCGCTGGCGCGAGGCCTTCGACACCCTGGCTGAGCGGACGGTGGTCGGGAAGACGATTATCCGGCCCGACCTCTGACGATTCTCGTCCTGTCTGGGCGTCGCCATTGACAGCGGCCCGGTCCTCCCCTATTCCCCGCCGCTCGTTTTCGTCCCGGAGTTGGTCCCGTGAAGCGCACCTTTCAGCCCTCCCGTCTCGTGCGTGCGCGCCGTCACGGCTGGCGCGCCCGCATGGCCACCAAGAACGGCCGCAAGGTCATCGGCCGTCGCCGGGCCAAGGGCCGCAAGCGCCTGAGCGCCTGACGGCGGGTCGCCGCCAGGCCGAAGGGCCCTCCGCATGGAGGAACCCTCCCCTCCCATTGAGCCCCTGAAGACGCGCCCGGGCTTCCTGGCCGCCGCCAAAGGTCGTTCGCTTGCGCGGGGGGCTGTCCTGCTGCAGATGCGGGACAGGGCCGATGGAGACCCCCGAATCCGGGTCGGCTTCACCGCCACCCGCCGCATCGGCGGCGCCGTGGTCCGCAACCGGGCCAAGCGCCGGCTGCGGGAGGCGGCGCGCAACCTGGTTGCAGACTATGGACGCCCCGGTTGCGACTATGTGCTCATCGCCCGCGGCGGGACGACGACGCGTCCCTGGACCCGTCTGCTTGACGACGTGAAAACTGCGCTGATAAGCCTCGCGGCCGAGGGCGACCGCCCTGCCCGCGCGCCTGACCGCGCCCCCTCTTGAACGGATTGAGCGCGCGCCCGAATGCCTGACAATACGAACCGCAATACGATCCTCTTCGTCGTCCTCTCTATCGCCCTGCTGTTCGGCTACCAGGCCCTTGTCCTGGGTCCGCAGAACAAGCAGAGGGAGGCCGAGCTGAAGGCCCGCGAGAGCGCGCAGGCCGCCCAGCCCGCCGGGGCCCCCGCGGCTTCAGCCCGCCCCTCGGGCCCGGTCTATGTCTCCCGAGACGCCGCCATCGCCGGCGCGCCCCGGATTCAGGTGGATACCCCGGCCCTGCAGGGATCGCTGTCTCTGCGCGGCGGGCGGATCGATGACCTCTTCCTGAGGGACTACCGGGTCACGGTGGACCCGAAGTCGCCTCCCGTGGAGCTGCTCCGGCCCGAAGGGATGCGTGACGCCTGGTTCGCCGAGTTCGGATGGACCGGCGCCAACCTGCCGGGCCTGCCTTCGTCCGTTTCCCAGTGGACCCTCGTGCAGGGTGACCGGCTCTCCCCCGGCCGGCCCGTGGTGCTTCGTTACGATGCAGGCCAGGGGCTGGCCTTCACCCGTCGGATCGAGGTGGACGACAAGTTCATGTTCACGATCACCGATACGGTAGCGAACAGCCTGTCCAATCCCGTGACAATCGCCCCCTATGCTGCAGTCCAGCGCCGCGGCGCCCCCGCAGTCCCGGCGATGAACGCCCATGAAGGCGCCGTCGGGGTCATGGATGGCGTCCTCGAAATGCTGAACTACAAGCAGCTGAAAAAGGAGGAGGAGAAGGGCTTCTCCGCCACCGGCGGCTGGCTCGGCATTACCGACAAGTACTGGCTAGCGGCGGTAGTTCCCGAGCAGACAGAGAAGGTGAACGCAGCCTACAGGACCACCCAGGTCTCTGGCGTCGACATCTTCGAGGCTAATTTTGTGGCCCAGCCACGGGTCGTGCAGCCCGGAGGGACCTACACCCACGTGAGCCGTCTCTTCGCCGGCGCTAAGACGGTTCCGGTCCTCAGGACCTACGAGGACACCCTGGGGATTCCGCGGTTCGAGGACGCCGTCGACTGGGGCAGGCTGTTCTTCATCACCAAGCCCGCCTTCTGGCTGCTCGAGGTTTTCAACGGCCTGCTTGGCAGCTTCGGTCTCGCCATCCTGGCCCTGACCGTCGTGGTCCGTCTGCTGATGTTCTATCCGGCGAACCTTTCATACGAGTCCCTGACCAAGATGAAGAAGGTGCAGCCGCAGGTGGAGGAGCTCCGCGCCCGGCTGAAGGATGACCCCCAGAAGCAGCAGCAGGAGCTGATGCGGCTCTATCAGTCGGAGAAGATCAACCCGCTGATGGGCTGCCTGCCCATGCTGGCGACCATCCCGGTTTTCCTGGCGCTCTTCAAGGTGCTGTCCGTGGCCATCGAGATGCGCCATGCGCCCTTCTATGGCTGGATTCAGGACCTCTCGTCCCGGGATCCGACGACGATGCTCAACCTGTTCGGCCTGATTCCGTGGGATCCGGCGACCGCGCCCCTCATCGGCGGCCTCCTGAACGGGCCCCTGCACATCGGCGTCTGGCCCCTGGCCTACGGGATCACCCAATGGCTGTCGATGAAGATGAGTCCGCCTGCGCCTGATCCCATCCAGCAGCGGATAATGGAGCTGATGCCGGTGATCTTCACCTTCGTCATGGCCCCGTTCGCCGTTGGCCTGATGATCTACTACACGTGGAGCAACGTTCTCACGATCCTCCAGCAGTACGTCATCATGCGAAAGTATCAGGTGGATAACCCCATCGACGACTTCCTGAGTCGCCTGAAGGCGCGAAGGGCTCCCGGGTGAGCCCCGGGGACGACCGGGAACCCGAGACCGGGGACTATTCCGACGAGGAAATCGAGGCGGCGCGCGTGTTGTTCGCCCGCCCGGCGGTCTTCATGATGGGCGCGGTCTCGGTGTCCGGCCTGCCGGAGCCGGACTTGCCGGAGGTCGCCTTCGCCGGGCGCTCCAACGTCGGCAAGTCCTCCCTGATCAACGCCCTGGTGGGCCAGAAGCACCTGGCGCGGGCGTCGAACGAGCCCGGCCGGACCCGCGAGGTCAACTTCTTCGTGGTCGATGATCGCCTGAGGCTGGTGGACCTGCCCGGCTATGGCTGGGCGCGGGCGGCCAAGGGCGAGGTGAAGAAGTTCCAGGCCCTGGGCCGCGACTACCTGCGCGGCCGCCCCAACCTGCGCCGGGCCTACCTGCTGATCGACGCCCGCCACGGCCTGAAGGACGTGGACGAGGAGCCCATGGCGGCCTTCGACAAGGCGGCCGTCTCCTACCAGGTGATCCTGACCAAGGCCGACAAACTCAAGCCCTCCGAGGTCGAGGCCGTGCGTGCGCAGACCGAGGCCCGGATCGCCAAGCGTCCCGCCGCCTTCCCCCAGGTGATCGCCACCTCCTCCGAGAAAGGGACCGGCCTGCCGGAGCTGCGCGCCGCCATCGCCCGCGCCTGCGGGATCGGGGACTCGCCTGACGCGGCGTGAGGCGGCATAGACTCCTGTCCCGAAGCCGGACGACGGGAGGCTCACCATGCTCGACACCTCAGGACGCACCCTCTTCGACGAGGACCTGAAGATCTTCCGGGAACAGGTGCGCAAGGTCTACGCCCAGCACCTGATCCCCAACCTCGACCGCTGGGAGGAAGAGGGTGTGGTGGACCGCGCCTTCTGGCGGGCCTGTGGCGACGCCGGCCTGCTCTGCCCCCAGGTCCCCCAGGAGTACGGCGGCCTCGGCCTCGATTACCGCTACAACGCCGTCATCGGCGAGGAGCTGACCTACGCGGGCTCCACGGCGGGCATCACCCTGCAGTCGGACATCGTCGCCCCCTACCTGATCCACTACGCCAGCGAAGAGCTGAAGCAGGTCTGGCTGCCGCGGATGGTGTCGGGCGAGGCCATCGCCGCTATCGCCATGACCGAACCCGGCGCCGGCTCCGACCTGCAGGGCGTACGCACCACCGCCCGGCGGGACGGCGAGGACTATGTGATCGCGGGGTCCAAGACCTACATCACCAACGGCCAGAGCGCCGACATTGTCGTCGTCGTGGCCAAGACGGACCCGGACAAGGGCGCCAAGGGCATCTCCCTGATCCTGGTCGAGGCCGACCGGCCGGGTTTCCGGCGTGGCCGCAACCTGGACAAGATCGGCCAGAACTCCGCCGACACCTCAGAGCTTTTCTTCGAGGACGTCCGGGTCCCCGTCGGCAACCTGCTGGGCGAGGAAAATCAGGGCTTCGTCTTCCTGATGACCCAGCTGCCCCAGGAGCGGCTGCAGATCGCCATCTCCGGCCAGGCCGGGGCCCAGCGCGCCTTCGACGAGGCGGTGAAGTTCACCAAGGCCCGCAAGGCCTTCCGCCAGACCGTCTTCGACTTCCAGAACACCCGCTTCACCCTGGCCAATCTGAAGGCCAAGCTGCAGGCGGGGTGGGCCCATCTCGACTGGTGCACCGCCCGGCACCTTCAGGGCGAGTTGACGGCGGCCGAGGCCTCTGCGGCCAAGCTGTTCCACACCGAGCTGCAGTGGGAGGTCTGCGACGCAGCCCTGCAGCTGCATGGCGGCGCCGGCTACATGAACGAGTACCCCATCGCCCGCCTGTGGCGCGACGCCCGGGTGCAGCGCATCTACGGCGGCACGTCTGAGATCATGAAGGAGGTCGTGGCCCGGTCGCTCTGAGCCGGGTGCAGGGCCAGGAACGGCGTCTCTGCAGACCCCCTCCGCCCCGCATTCGCGGTCCACCTCCTCCTCGAGAGGTGGAGGAATTACAGAGCCAATTGCTCCCCATCAGGGTGAGGAGGTGCAACGGCGGCGCAGCCGGCCTCGGGTCGCCTGAACCTAGGGCCGGCGGACCGTCTCGCCGCCCTTCATGACGAAGATGGGCCTTTCCATGACCCGTATGTCGGTGAGCGGATCGCCCTTCACGCCCACCAGGTCGCCCCAGGCGCCGACCTTGACCTGACCGACCTGTCCCGCCTGGCCCAGGGCATCTGCGGCGTTGATCGTGGCCGACTGGAGGGCCTGGAGGGGCGTGGCGCCCCACTGGACCATGACGGCGAATTGCTTTGCGTTATCGCCGTGGGGATACACCCCCGCGTCGGTGCCGTAGACCATCTTCACCCCGGCCCTGAGGGCCTTCTGGAAGTTCTGGCGCTGGATCAGGGCGACGTCCCGGTCCTTCTGGAGGTTCTCCTCCAGCACGCCGTTCTTGGCGCCCTCGGCCTGGGTGTAGTCGGTGTTGTAGATGTCCATGGAGAACCAGGCGCCCTTGCGGGCGGCGAGGCGGATTCCCTCGTCGTCGACGAGGCTGACATGCTCGATCGTGTCTACGCCAGCTTCGATGGCCTGACGGATGCCTGACGCCCCGTGGGCGTGGGCAGCCACCTTCATTCCGGCGGCGCGAGCCTCTTCGACCGCCGCCTTCATCTCCTCAAGCGTCATCTGCTGGGCGCCCGGGGAGGAGCCCCGCGAGAAGACCCCGCCGGTGGCGCAGATCTTGATCACTTCGGCGCCGTACTTGCGCATCTGCCTCACCATGCGCCGGACTTCGCCTGGCCCATCGGCGACCGCAGGACTCTGCTCGCTCATCGAGGGTGGAAAGAAGGTGGAATCGCAATGACCGCCGGTAGCGCCTATCGAGTAGGCGGCCGGCACGATACGGGGCCCGGGAACAAATCCGGCCTCGATGGCCTGCTTCAGACCGACATCGTCATAACCTTCCGATCCGATGTTCCGGATAGTGGTGAAGCCGGCTTCCAGGGTGGCCTTCGCATGCGCAACCCCAATAGCGGGCCAGAATGAGTCCGTGAACAGGAGGCTGTTGTATCCGCCGAACAGGGGCGAGTAGGTGATGTGTACATGCATGTCGATCAAACCGGGCGTCAGCGTCACGCCTGGCAGTTCGATCCGCTCGGCCCCAGCTGGAACGGGGTCGCCCTGCCGGCCCACGGCCGTGATCCGGCCGTCCGTGATCACCAGAAGAGGACGCTCGATCGCAGCCCCGGAAGCCACATCGATCAGGCGGTCAGCCGTCACGGCGACCGTGGCGGCGCCCGAGGGCATGGCGGTGAAGGCAAGGGTAGCGGCGGCGAGGGCGGCGATGGGACGCATTCGAGTCTCCGGAGGTTCCGGCGTCTGTGTAGCACGTGGCCCCCACGGAGGGCGACCAGCGGGTGACAGGGCGTCCCGGGTCCGGTATCGGAGCGCGCGAGCCGTGCAGGAGGTCCGGGACTTGAACGATACGTCAGCCACCCGCGAAGGCGACGAAGCGCTTGGCTGGGCGACCGCCCGCACCCTGGCGGAGGCCTTGCCCTACATCCAGCAGTACGACCGCGAAATCGTGGTCATCAAGTACGGCGGCCACGCCATGGGCCAGGAGGAGACCGCACGCCTGTTCGCCGCGGACGCCGTGCTCCTGAAGCTTCTGGGCCTGCACCCGGTGGTGGTTCACGGCGGCGGCCCGCAGATTTCTCGCATGCTGGACAAGGCGGGGGTGACATCGACCTTCGTGGACGGCCTGCGTGTGACCGACCAGGCCACCATGGAGGTGGCGGAGATGGTCCTGTCCGGGGCCATCAACAAGGAGATCGCCAACTGGATCACCCTGGCCGGCGCCGAGGCCGACGTGCGCGGGGTGGGCCTGTCCGGCAAGGACGCCCGGCTGATCACTGTCGAGAAGGCGACCCGGACCCGCAAGGACCCGGACAGCCAGATCGAGCAGGTGGTGGACCTGGGCTTCGTCGGCGAACCGACCCGGATCGATCCCCAACTGATCCAGGGCCTGATCTCGGCGGAACACGACTACATCCCCGTCGTGGCGCCCATTGGCGTTTCCGAGGACGGCCAGACCTACAACATCAACGCCGATACCGTGGCGGGCGCCCTGGCCGGCGCCCTGAAGGCCAAGCGGATGCTGCTGCTGACCGACGTGGCCGGCGTGCTGGGCGCCGACGGCCAGCTCATCCGGCAGATGTCGGTGGAGGAGGCCCGCGGCGCCATCGCCTCGGCCGTGGCGTCCGGCGGCATGATCCCAAAGCTGGAGACGGCGATCGCCGCCGTCGAGACGGGGGTCGAGGCCGTGGTCATCCTCGACGGTCGCCGGCCCCACGCCATGCTGGTCGAGCTGTTCACCGAGCACGGGTCGGGAACCCTCATCACCCGATGATCCCGGACCTCAGCCTCATCGATACCTGGCTGTTCGACCTGGACAACACCCTTTACCCTGAGGAGTCCGGCTTCATGCGGCAGGTGGAAAGCCGCATGACCGCCTTCGTCATGAAGGTGACGGGACTGGAGCGGGACGCCGCCTTCGACCTGCAGAAGAAGTACCTGGCCGAGCATGGTCTGACCCTGGGCGGGCTGATGCGGCACCATGGCGTCGACCCGGCGGATTTTCACGCCCTCTTCCACGATCTGAGCCTGGACGCCCTGGCGCACGACCCCGCGCTGCTTGTGGCCCTGGCCCGCCTACCTGGGCGTCGGCTGATCTTCACCAACGCCGATGGGCTCCACGCCGAGCGGGTTTTGAGCCATCTGGGGCTGACCCATCTGTTCGACGAGGTCTTCCACATCCACTCCTTCGGCTTTGCGCCCAAGCCCGATCCCCTGGGCTTCCTGCGGATGATCGAGGGCCATGGCCTCGATCCCGCCGCCACCGCCTTCTTCGAGGACTCCGAGTGCAACCTGAAGCCGGCGCATGACCTGGGCATGACCACCGTGCTGGTGGGGCCCCGGGCGCTGGCCTCCGAGGCGCCCTTCGTCCACCACCGGACGGAAAAGCTCGCGCCCTTCCTCAACCACGCCCGCCTCCGGGAGACCGCCTCATGAGCCTGACCTACGCCGACCTCCGCGCCGAGATCGAAACCGCCTGGGAGGCGCGCGACCAGGTTTCCACCGCCACCACGGGCCCGGTTCGGACCGCCGTGGACGAGACCCTGCGCCAGCTCGACAGCGGCGACCTGCGCGTCGCCACCCGCGGCGAGGGCGGCTCCTGGACCACCCACCAGTGGGTCAAGCAGGCCATCCTCCTGTCCTTCCGCCTCAACCCAAACCGTATGCATCATGCTCCGGGGCCAGGACCCTACTGGGACAAGGTGGACACCAAGTTCGAGGACTGGAGCGAATCCCGTTTCGAGGCCGCCGGCTTCCGCGCCGTGCCGGGCTGCGTGGTGCGCAAGGGCGCCTTCATCGGCCGCAACGTGGTGCTGATGCCCTCCTTCGTGAACATCGGCGCCTTCGTTGACGAGGGGACCATGGTCGACACCTGGGCCACGGTCGGCTCCTGCGCCCAGATCGGCAAGAATGTGCACCTGTCCGGCGGCGCGGGCATCGGCGGCGTGCTGGAGCCTCTGCAGGCCAACCCGACCATCATCGAAGACAACTGCTTCATCGGCGCCCGCTCCGAGGTGGCCGAGGGGGTGATCGTGCGCGAGGGCAGCGTCCTGTCCATGGGGGTCTACCTGACCTCCACCACCCCCATCATCGACCGCCGCACCGGCGAGGTCTTCACGGGCGAGGTGCCGCCCTATTCGGTGGTCATGTCCGGGTCCCGCCCGAGCCCCCACGAGGGCCTGCCCGGGACCTACTGCGCGGTCATCATGAAGACGGTGGACGCCCGCACCCGGGCCAAGACCTCGATCAACGAGCTCCTGAGGGACTAGGGCCATGGCCGGGATCGACGCCGTCGAACTGACCCGCGAACTGATCCGCCGGCCCTCGGTCACCCCGGCCGACGCCGGGGCCATGGACGTGGTCGAGCAGGTGCTGGCGGGCCTTGGCTTTGCCTGCCGGCGGATGCGCTTCGGCGAGATCGAGAACCTCTACGCCCGGATCGGGACGGCCCGGCCCAACCTCTGCTTCGCCGGCCACACGGACGTGGTGCCGGTGGGCGACGCCGCCGCCTGGAGCCGCGAGGCCTTCGCCGCTGACATCGTCGACGGGGTGCTGATCGGCCGCGGGGCCGTGGACATGAAGAGCGCCATCGCCGCCTTCGCCGCCGCCGCCGCCACGGCCCTGGCCGAGGGTGTGGTGACGGGGTCCCTGTCCTTCCTGATCACCGGCGACGAGGAGGGCGCAGCGCTCGACGGCACCAAGCGGGTGGTCGAGACCCTGATGGCCGAGGGCGAGGCCATCGACCACTGCATCGTCGGCGAGCCCACCAGCGCCGAGAGCTTTGGCGACATGGTCAAGATCGGCCGCCGGGGCTCGATCAATGTCGGCATAAGGGTCGAGGGCGTGCAGGGGCACGTGGCCTATCCCCACCGCGCCGCCAACCCCGTGCCGGTCCTCATCCGCCTGCTGGCCGCCCTGCAGGCGCGCGTGCTGGATGAGGGCTATGCCGATTTCCAGCCCTCGAACCTGGAGGTCACCACCATCGACGTGGGCAATCCCACGACCAACCTTATCCCGGCGGTGGCGACGGCGCGGCTCAACATCCGGTTCAACCCGGCCCACAGGGGTGCGGACCTGGCCGCCTGGGTCCAGGCCGAGGCCGACCGGGCTGCAGAGGGCTTCCCCGGGACGATCACCCTGACCCCGGCGATCAGCGGCGAAGCCTTCCTCACCGAACAGGGCCCTTTTACGGAACTTGTCGCCGGGGCCGTCGAGGCGGTGTCGGGCCAGAGGCCGGACCTGTCGACCACGGGGGGCACCTCTGACGCCCGGTTCATCCGGGCCCTCTGCCCGGTGGTGGAGCTGGGCCTTGTGGGACGCACCATGCACGCCGTGGACGAGCGCGCCCCGGTGGAGGAGATCCGCCGTCTGCAGGCCGTCTACGAGACGCTGATACGCCGCTACTTCGAAGCCCCGCCGTCGGCGTAGGACACCCCCATCAGGCACAGGCCCGACGCCGGGGCCACGGGACCGCAGGCCCGGCGGTCGCGGGCCTCCAGGGCCGTCGCCACGTCCTTCGCCGTCCAGCGCCCGACCCCCACCTCGGCCAGGGTGCCGGTCATGGACCGCACCTGCCGGTGCAGGAAGGAGCGCGAGGCGAAGCTGAGCCAGACCTCCTCGCCCCGCCGGCTGACCTCGGCGACGTCCAGGGTCTTGAACGGCGACTTCGCCTGGCAGGCGAGGTCGCGGAAGGTGGTGAAGTCGTGATGACCCACCAGGACCTGGGCGGCGGCGTGCATGGCGTCGGCGTCCAGGGGCGCCTTGACGTGCCAGACCCGGCCGCGGTCGAGGGCCGGGGGCGCCGGGCGGTTGAGGATCCGGTAAAGGTATCGCCGCTCGGTGGCCGAGAAGCGGGCGTGCCAGCCCTCTGGCGCCGCTTCGGCGTCCAGCACCACCACCGCTTCGTCCACCAGGTGGGCGTTGAGGGCGTTGCGAACGGTCTGCGCCGGCCAGGCCTTCGACAAGTCCACATGCACCACCTGGCCCGTGGCGTGGACGCCGGTGTCGGTGCGGCCGGCGGCCTGGAGGCGTACGCTCTCGCCGCTGAAGGCCAGGACCGCGCGCTCCACCGCCCCCTGGACCGTCGGCAGGTCGCCCTGGGCCTGGAAGCCCTTGTAGGGGCCGCCGTCGTATTCGAGGGTCAGGCGATAGCGGGGCATCAGCCCAGCCTCGTCCCGGCGGGCAGGGGCAGGCCGCGCAGGAACTCTGCGGCGTCCTGCGGCCCCCGGCCCTCGCGCTGGAGACGCAGCAGGCGAACGGCGCCCTCGCCGGTCGCGACCAGCAGGGCGTCATCCAGCACCTCGCCCGGCGCGGCCGCGCGGGCTTCCGCGGGGCGGAGCAGGGCCTTGACGCGGACCGGGCCGCGGGGGCCGGGCGCCTCGAACCAGGCGCCGGGGAAGGGCGAGAGGCCGCGGATCTTGCAGTCCAGCCCGGCGGCCGGCCGGTCCCAGCGCAGGCGGGCGGTGCGGGGGCTGATCTTCTTCGCGTAGGTGGCCCCGTCTTCGGCCTGCGGCGTCTCCACCGCCCGCCCGGCGACGATGTCGGCCAGGGTGGCGACCAGCAGGCCAGCCCCCGCTTCGGCCATGCGGTCGTGCAGGCTCCCGGCGGTCTCGTCCGGCCGGATCTCGAGGCGGGCCGTGGACAGGATGGGCCCTTCGTCCAGCCCCTCCGTCATGCGCATGACCTGGACGCCGGTCTCGGCATCCCCGGCCATGATGGCGCGCTGGATCGGGGCGGCCCCGCGCCAGCGCGGCAGGAGGGAGGCGTGCAGGTTGAAGGCGCCCAGGCGCGGCGCCTCCAGTACCTCGCGAGGCAGGATCTGGCCGTAGGCGACCACCACGGCGGCGTCGAGGCCGAGGGCGCGGAAGGCTTCGACCTCGGCGGGATCGCGCATCGAGGCGGGGGTGCGGACGGGCAGGCCGAGGGACTCCGCCAGGGCCTGGACGGCGGAGGGGCGGACGGCCTGGCCGCGTCCCCGGGGCGCCGGCGGCTGGGCGTAGACGGCGGCCACCTCGTGACCGGCCCTCGCCACGGCGTCGAGGCAGGCGGCGGCGATGTCGGGGGTTCCGAGGAAGGCGAGGCGCATGGGCGGGGTTTACCCCTCCCGCGGCGGAGAGGGAACCGGAAGGGGCGGGATCAGCCCGTGCGGGCCAGCTTGCGCACCCGGGCGACGGCGCGCTCGCGCTTCAGCCGCGACAGATGGTCGATGAAGAGCACGCCCTTGAGGTGGTCCATCTCGTGCTGGACGCAGACGGCGAACAGGCCCTCGGCGTCCTCCACGACCTCCCGGCCGTGATAGTCGAGATAGCGAAGCTTGACCCGGGCCGGGCGGTCCACCTCGTCATAGACCTCGGGCACGGAGAGACAGCCCTCCTCGTAGGGGGCGGTCTCCTCGGAGGCCCAGAGGATCTCGGGATTAACGAAGTAGCGCGGCTCGGGCGGCTCGCCCTGCCGGGCCAGGTCCATGACGATGACCTGCCGGGGAACGCCCACCTGGATGGCGGCCAGGCCGATGCCCGGGGCCGCGTACATGGTCTCCAGCATGTCGTCCATCAACCGGCGAAGGTCGTCGTCCACCGCGGTGACGGGGGCGGAGACCTGCTTCAGCACAGGGTTCGGAACGGTCAGGATCTCAAGGAGGGCCATGGCCTCGCCAGTTAGGGACGGGCCCGCACAGCGTCAAGCTGCGTCGTCGCCGGCCTCCGGCGTCAGCCCGGTCAGTCGCCGGGCGCGGGTCTCGATCTGCGTCAGCTCAGGCAGGGACTTGCCTTCGTGGTCCACGCCAAGGGTTTCGAACCTGCGCGCCTGGGGCAGGACCCGGCTTTCCAGGGAGCCGACCGCCTGATTGTACTTCTCCACCGCCTGGGTGAGGGCCCGGCCGACCCCCGCGACATGGCCCCCCATGTCCGACAGGCGCTTGTAGAGCTCGCGGGCGACGACGGCGATCTCGGCGGCGCCCCTGGCCTGGTCCTCCACCCGCCAGCCGTAGGCCACGGCCTTGCACAGGGCGAACAGGGTGGTGGGGGTGACCACCACGACCTTCTGGGCCATGGCCTCGTTCAAAAGGTCCGGCTGGCGGTCGAGGGCGGCGACCAGGAAGCTGTCGCCGGGGATGAACATGGCCACGAAGTCGGCGCTGCCGCCCAGTTCGTCCTGGTAGCCTCGTGAGGCCAGGGTGCGCATGTGGCTGCGGACGCTGTCGGCGTGGCGGGCGAGGGCGGCCTCGCGTTGGGCGTCGTCCGGGGCGTCCTGAGCCTCCAGGAAGGCGCCGATGGAGACTTTGGCGTCGATCACCAGCTCGCCGCCGCCGGGCATGCGCACCACCACGTCGGGGCGCGGTCGGCGCTCGCCGGAAGTCACCGTGACCTGCTCAAGGAAGTCGAACCGGTTCTGCAGGCCGGCCATCTCCAGGACGTTGCGCAGGGTCTGCTCACCCCAGCGTCCCTGTACGCCGACGCCCCGGCGCAGGGCGGCGGTAAGCTTCTGGGTCTCGTCCCGGGCGGCGGTGGAGGCCTGGAGGAGGGCGCCGATCTGTTCGCGCAGGCCGCCCGTTTCCTGGGCGCGCGCCTTCTCCATGTCGGTGACCTGCTTCTGGAACTTCTCCAGGGTCTCGGTCACGGGTTTGAGCTGACCGGCGAGCTTTTCCTCGGCGAGCTTCTCACGCAGCTCGAAGCTCTGATTGGCCCGGGCGAGGAGCTGATCGGCGATCGCGCCGGCGGCTTCGGCCTGGAGCAGACCGGCGTTGCGGGCGGCCATCTCCTCGATGACCTGGACCCGGGCTGCGGTGGTTTGCAGGTCGGCGACGCGGGTTTCGGCCCGGTCCGCCCGACCCCGCTCCAGCACCGCCCAGATGACGGCGACGAGGGCGACGGCGAAACCGAGGAGGGCGATGAGGAGTTCGGAGTTCATGAAGTGTTCCTAGGCCGGAATCGACCGCCTGTCACCGGTCAGGCTGGACGCCGGGCGCGCAGGGCCTGGGCCAGGGTGCCGTCGTCAAGCCAGTCGAGCTCGCCGCCCACGGGCACGCCCCGGGCCAGCAGGGTGACCTCGACGCCCGAGCCGGCGAGGCGCTCGGCCAGGTAGTGGGCGGTGGTCTGGCCATCGACCGTGGCGGGCAGGGCGAGGATGACTTCCCGGACGCCGCCGGCGCCGACCCGGGACAGAAGGCCGGAAACCCGCAGGTCCTCAGGCCCTACGCCGTCCAGGGCCGAGAGAAGGCCGCCCAGGACATGGTAGCGGCCGCGGAACGACCCGCCCCGCTCCAGCGCCCAGAGGGCGCCCGCCTCCTCGACCACGCAGATCAGGCCGGCGTCGCGGCTCCCGTCCGAGCAGACCGTGCAGGGATCGCGGGTGTCGAGGGCGCCGCAGGTGGTGCAGGCCCTCACCCGCGCGGCGGCGTCGGACAGGGCCTCGGCGAGGGGGACCATCAGTTGCTCTCGCCGCTTCAGCAGGGCCAGCGCCGCCCGGCGCGCCGAACGGGGCCCCAGCCCGGGCAGGCGGGACAGGAGGCTGATCAGCCTTTCGATCTCGGGTCCGGCGGATACGGCCAAGGCCCCTGCCTCCAAAGGGTCGGAAACGGGCTGCAGGGTGCACCCCGGGGGGTGATTCTGTCCAAACCCGCACGGGGCTCAGTCTTCGCCCGCTTCCCCCGCCTCCTCCCCCAGGTCGTCGATAAGGGCGGGCTCCGGCGCCGGAAGGTCTCGGATTTGCAGGATTTCCGCGCCGGGGAAGGCCTCGAGCACGGAAAGGACGAAGGGATCCTGGGCGATCTCCGCCCGGGTCTCGCGGACCTCCCGCGTCTGGCGCTCCCAGAGACTCTCGGCTCCGCCGCCGCCCTGTGCGGCCACCAGCCAGGGCTGGTCGGTCCAGGCTTTGAGGCGGCTCACCAGACGCTGGGCCAGGTTGGCGGGCGCACCGGGCGCGGGTTCGAACTCCAGAACGCCGGGACGGAAGCTGATCGGCCTGACAAACCGCTCGACGTCCAGCTTCAGGGCGATGTCGCGCTGGGCGTCGATCAGGGCGATGAAGTCCTCAAAGGACTGCAGGACGGGCGCCTTGTGGGCGCCGGACTGCAGCGCCGGCTCCAGGGCGGCCGGGGGAGACAGGGCCCGCGCCGCGCCGCCGGGGGCGACGCCGCCGCCCGAAGGGCCGCCGCCGCCCGAGGGTCCTGCGGCCGGCGTCTCGCCGTTTCGCAGCAGCTTCAGCGCTTCTTCTGGACCGGGCAGGTCCGCGGCGTGGGCAAGGCGGATCAGGGCCATGTCCGTGGCGGCGGCCGGGTCCGGCGCCCGACCGACCTCCTCGTGTGCCTTCAGGAGCATCTGCCAGAGTCTGGCCAGCACAGGCGCCGAGACCGCAGCGCCTGCGGCGGCGAGGCGGGCCGTCTGGTCCTTCGGCAGGGTCAGGGCCTGTGGCCCCACCGCGCGGGCCACCGAGGCGCCGTGCACATGCTCCATCACATCAAGCACCACCTGGGCGGGGTCCGCCCCGAGGGCATAGAGTTGGCGGAAGGCGCCGACCGCGCCGCCGGGATCGCCCTTCAGGACGTGCTCGAGAAGATCCAGCGTCCCGGCCCGGTCGGCCAGACCCAGCATGTCCCGGATCAGGGCGGCGGGCACGGTCTGGCCCGGTTCGGCCTGGACGATGGCCTGGTCCAGCAGGGACTGGGCGTCCCGCACCGAGCCCTCGGCGGCCCGGGCGATCAGGGTCAGGCCCTCGGTCTCGACCCGGACGCCCTCGGCGTCGAGGATCATCTGCAGGTTGCGGATGATGTCCTCGGGCTCCACCCGGCGCAGGTCGAACCTCTGGCAGCGCGAGAGGATGGTGACCGGCACCTTGCGGATCTCGGTGGTGGCGAAGATGAACTTGGCGTGCGGAGGCGGCTCTTCGAGGGTCTTCAGGAGGGCGTTGAACGCCCCCGTCGAGAGCATGTGCACCTCGTCGATGATGTAGACCTTGTAGCGCGCCTCCACCGGAGCATAGCGCACGCCGTCCAGGAGGTCGCGCATGTCGCCGACACCGGTCCGGCTGGCGGCGTCCAGCTCCAGCACGTCCATGTGCCGGCTCTCGATGATGGCGCGGCAGTGCCGCCCCTCGACGGACAGGTCCAGACTGGGGGCGTCGATGGCGTCGGTCTGGAAGTTCAGGGCTCGCGCCAGGAGGCGGGCGGTTGTGGTCTTGCCGACCCCCCGCACGCCGGTGAGCATGAAGGCGTGGGCGATGCGTCCGGCGGCAAAGGCGTTGCGCAGGGTCCGGACCATGGCCTCCTGGCCATAGAGGTCCTCGAAGGTCCGCGGGCGGTACTTGCGGGCGATGACGGTGTAGGCGGCCGTCGAAACGGGTGCGGGTGCAGGTGTCGATGGCGGCGCCGGCGCGGGCGCCGCAGGGGGCGACGGCTCGCCGAACATGTCCACCGTGTTGGGGTCACGCTCCGGCGCCTCCGATTCCGGCGTGTCGGGTTCGGGCGTGAGGTCTGGATCGGCCATGATCGCCATTTTGGGCTGGGTGGAGACCGGACGACGACCCGGAACGGGACTCGTTACGGCTGCTTCCTTCCGGACCTGACCGGGTTGGCGAGGCGTCCGCCCATCGCCGATCTCCACCCCCTATATCGCGGTCCCTCGTCCCGCATGCAAGCGTGTGCAGATCACCGCCTGTGGGATAGAAGACGAGTCATGCCTCTGACCGCCTTTCAGAACACCTTCGCTGGCAACCCCCTGGACCGCGCCAGCGAGCGCCGTAAGGACGCC
This sequence comes from Phenylobacterium sp., assembly GCA_046093265.1. Classification (GTDB taxonomy): domain Bacteria; phylum Pseudomonadota; class Alphaproteobacteria; order Caulobacterales; family Caulobacteraceae; genus Phenylobacterium. Next base: position 24,245 of record JBJTFE010000311.1, read on the forward strand.
GCCTGGCTCGCCGAGCGCCTCTCCTCCGACCAGTCCCTGGGCCTCGTCCTCTGGAACGGCAAGGCCCTCGTGGAGCGGTCCGGCTCCGGCGGGACCCAGATCGCCTACATGCCTTCTCGGCTCATCGAGGACCTCGCTGGCGGCCCGGAGCGCCTGCTTTTCATGGGCCTGTGGCAGGACACGGCGGTTTTCGCCGTCGATCTGGAAGGCCCGGCGGATCCCACGGACGGCCCGCTGCAGGGCATGGGCCGCTTCGAAGACGCCCGGGCCCTCGCCTCCAGCCTGCCGAGGGGAGAGATCGCCATCGTCGGCACCGCCAAGGGCGTCTTCGAGTGGCGGCGCAAGCACCGGGCCTGCTCGGTGTGTGGCGAGCCCACCCGCACCACGGAAGGCGGCTGGAAGCGGGAGTGTCCGGCCTGCGGCGCCGAGCACTTCCCCCGGACCGATCCCGTCGTGATCATGCTGGCGGTCCACGGGGACCGCTGCATGCTGGGACGCCAGGAGATCTGGCCCGCCGGCATGTTCTCGGCCCTCGCCGGCTTCCTCGAGCCCGGCGAGACCATTGAGGAGGCCTGCGCCCGCGAGCTCTTCGAGGAGGCGGGACTGAGGACGACCTCGGTGACCTACCACTCCACCCAGCCCTGGCCCTTTCCTAACTCGCTGATGATCGGCTTGATCGCAGAGGTCGACAGCGACGACGCCCGTCCCGACCAGACCGAGCTTTCCGAAGTGCGCTGGTACACTCGGGAGGAGGCCCGGGCCCTGCTAGCCGGAGAGATCAAGGGCAGTTTCGCCCCTGGCGGCATGGCCATCGCCCACCAGCTGATCAAGGCCTGGGCGGAGGGCGGCTGAGTCGCCTCAGATGTGATTCCGGTAGGGGTCAGCGGGATAGACGCCGAGGATCTCGAACCGCTCCGAGAAGAACTGCAGTTCCTCGAAGGCCCGGGCGACCGGAGCATCCTCCGGGCGACCGTCGATCTCGGAATAGAAGAAGGTCGCGGTGAAGGCGGCGTTCTCCATATAGCTCTCGAGCTTGGTCATGTTGACGCCGTTGGTCGCAAACCCTCCCAGCGCCTTGTAGAGGGCGGCGGGCAGGTTTCGGACCCGGAAGACGAAGCTCGTCACGCACTTCGCGCCGGCCTCGGGTGATGGCGCATCCGCGTCAGCGGTCATGACCAGGAAGCGCGTGGTGTTGTTGTGGGTGTCCTCGATGTCCGACAGAAGGATGTCGAGGCCGTAGAGACGCGCCGCCAGGGCCGGGGCGATGGCCGCGCGGGTAGGGTCGGGGTGCTCGGAGAGCCGCCGTGCAGCCAGGGCGGTGTCGCTGACCGGTTCGCGCGACAGGCCCAGCCGGGTGATGGTTCCGCGGCACTGGGCGAAGGCGATGGGCATGGAGGCCACCGACTTCAGGTCTTCGATCCGGACGCCGCGATTGGCCATCAGCTGGAAATGGATGGGTTTGAAGCGCTCGCCGATGATCCGCAGGCCCGAGGAAGGAAGGAGGTGGTGAACGTCCGCCACCCGGCCGGCGATGGAGTTCTCCACCGGGATCATGCCCAGCTGACAGTCGCCGGAGCCGACCGCCTCGAAGGCCTCCTCGAAGGTGGCGCAGGGGACCGGCTCCATCTCCGGATAGGCGGCCAGGCAGGCCTCATGGCTGTTCGCCCCCAGCTCTCCCTGGAAAGCGATCCGGCTGCTGTTCATTCAGGCGCTCCGATTCGGCGGGCGTGGGCGCGGGCGCGCTCCAGGTCGGCGGGGTTGTCCACCGAGATCGGGGCCTCGTCCAGCACTGCGGACCAGATCGTCATGCCCATCTCAAGGGCGCGAAGCTGCTCGAGCCGCTCCCTTCGCTCGAGGGGCGAGGGTGGCGCTGCGGTGAACCGCACCAGGGCCTCGCGGCGGTAGCCATAGATGCCGTGGTGAATCCAGACCGGGTCATCGCCGTAGAGCACGGAGCGGGTGAAATAGAGCGCCCGCCCAGACCGCCCCCCGGGATCCATGGCGGCGACCACCTTGGGCATGTCCGGGTTGGCGCGGTCGCCCGGACCGGCCTCCGCCACCATCACGGTCGAGATGTCGGCGGCCGGCTGCTGGTCGAGAAGGGCGGCGCAGGCCCGGATCGCCTCGGGGGCGATGAAGGGAATGTCACCCTGAAGGTTGATGACCACGTCGAATCGCCTGTCGGGGTCGAGTTCGCCGAGGGCGGCGAGAATCCGGTCGGAGCCCGAGGGCAGCCCCGGATCCGTCAGGACGGCCCGCCCGCCCGCCGCCTCGACGGCCTCCACGATCTCCGCTTCCCCGGCCGCCACCGCAACAGGCCCGACGCCCGCCGCCTCCGCCTGGCGCAGGACCCGCACGATCATCGGCAGGCCGCCGATCTCCGCCAGCGGCTTTCCGGGAAGCCGCGTCGCAGCCATTCGGGCGGGGATAAGGAGGATCGGGTTCATGAACCTGGGCCGCGGGGCCATCTGCCCGGTTGCGCGAGCGCCGGTAGCGTGTAAGAGACGCCAACGCAATATAGGAC
>JBJTFE010000312.1:0-2059 GCA_046093265.1 Phenylobacterium sp.
GGTCGGGCTTTCCGTGGCCGGTCGCTTGCGTCGTTCGGTCGTCCTGGCGGGTGCGGGCGAGGGCGCGGCCCTCGCGGGGTTCGGGGCCCTGACCCTGTCCTTCGCCGCCCTGGTTTACGCCTTTGTCATTTCGGACTTCTCGGTGATGAACGTCGCCGCCAATTCCCACTCCGAGAAGCCGCTGCTCTACCGGGTGTCCGCCGCCTGGGGCAGCCATGAAGGCTCCATGCTGTTGTGGAACATCGCGCTGACGGGATTCGGCGCCGTGCTCGCCAGCCGGGGCCGGGCGCTTCCGCGCGAGCTCAAAGCCCCTGCTGTCGCGGTCCAGGGCGCAAACGGCTCCGTTTTCCTGGCCTACACCGTCCTGGCCTCCAACCCCTTCGTCCGCCTGCCGAATCCGCCGGTGGAAGGACAGGGTCAGGGCCCCGAACCCCGCGAGGGCCGCGCCCTCGCCCGCACCCGCCAGGACGACCGAACGACGCAAGCGACCGGCCACGGAAAGCCCGACCTGGGCGAAGGACAGGACCAGGGCCAGGACCAGTGCGAAGGCGCCGAACTCGACGATCATGGCGTGGCCCTCGCCTCTTCGCCGCCGCGCCACTCGCCCTGGGCCTTCAGGGCGTCCGCCACCTGCCGGGGCATGTAGGTCTCATCGTGCTTCGCCAGGACCTGGCGGGCCTCGAACACGCCGTCCTCCCGGAAAGCGCCTGTGGCCACGATCCCCTGACCTTCCCGGAACAGGTCGGGCAGATCGCCCTGATAGTGAATGCGGTCCACGGCGACGTTGTCCCGGACGCTGAACTCGACCCGGCCGTCGGTGTGGTGCACGACGCTTCCGTCCACGACGAGACCGCCGAGCTGGACGGAGCGGCCGGGGGGCGGCTTGGCGGCGTCCGCCTGGCCGGGCGTGTAGAAATAGGAGATCGAATCCCCCAGCCCCCAGAGTGTGAGCCCGGCCGCCAGGGCGAGGATCGGCGCGATCCCTGCGATGAGGGTCAGGCGACGTCGGGCGCGGGGAGATCGGGGCAGCCAGCCTTTCATTTCATGGGCTCCGATTGAGCAGCCTGCTCGAGTTGCTCCAGAACCTGCGTCTGGCCGGCGTATCTCTTCCTGGCGCTGGCCAGGGCCGCGTCGCGGCGGGCGACATCGCCGAGAACGGCGTAGGAGCGCACCAGCCGGATCCAGCCGTCGGGGTCATCCGGGGTCGCCTCCAGGCGCTCGGCGAGCCCCGCCACCATCCTGCCGATCATGTCGGAGGTCGGCGTCCCGGAGGCCGGCGCAGCCGGCGAACGGGCCTGCTGGATGGCGTTGTCGATATCGACCCTGCGGGGATCGCCGGCGGGCAACATTGCGCCGAGGGCCTGATGGTCGCGTACAGCGCCCTCAGCATCGCCCGAGGCCGCCCGTCCCCTCGCGAGATGGAAGCGGGCCGCCAGCGACCCCGGATCCAGGCGGACCGCCTCCGAAAACGCCTCGCGCGCCTGGGGCGTGACCTCTCCCTCGGCGCGGCTCAGGAGGCTGAGGCCCAGCATTTCCCAGAGGTCGGCGCGCCCGGGCGCCAGGTCGAGAGCCCGCCGCAAGGCCCGGGCGGCGGCGGCCGGATTGCCCGACTGCGCCTCGGCGAGGGCCAGGAACCGGTACCCTTCGACTTCCGGTCGGGTCTCGAGGGTCTGGCGAAGGACCGCCGCCAGCTGGGCCGGGCTCAGGTCATTGAGCGACCCCGTACGCCAGGCCTCGATACGCTGGGCGAGAGGCTGGTCGGCCTGTCCGGGCTGACCCAGAATGAGATAGGCCCCGAGCGCGGCGAGACCGACGCCTCCCGCCACGGCCAGAAGGAGGGGGCGCTGGCCTGCGGGCGCTGTCCAGCCGGGCGCGGAAGCGTCGGCGGCGACGAGCAGGCGCCGGCCGGCCTCGGCATAGGCGGCCTCTTTCTCGCCCGGCTCCATGAGGCCGCGGTCGGAGAGATCGTCGATCTCGGAAAGCTGGCGTCGGTAGACGTCGAGAGTCGGGGCGGCCGGCGCCTGCTCGTCGCCGCCGACGCTTCCGCGCCCGGCTGGAC
>JBJTFE010000313.1:0-3034 GCA_046093265.1 Phenylobacterium sp.
GCCCTCAGCGGACGCGTCGGCCGACCATGATGAACAGTCCACCATCCGTACCGCACGGTCGCGAAACTCAGGCGAAAACTTGTTCCTTGTATTGCTCATCGTGGCTCCTTCTCACAGATAGGAGCCTCCGGGAAAGCCGGGGCGGTTCAGATCCCGAAATGACCAGCGTCGGATGACGCTCAACAAGTCCATGTCGATCACTCCATGACTCCCAGCTCTGCAAGCCGAAGGACGGTGAAACATGGGTCATTTCTCGATGAAAAATTCTGGCCTTCCCGGGTCAGATCTCAGCGCAAATCAACAGAGTGATCCTCAGAGGACGCTAAGGCCCTCAATACGACCGCGGCGACCACACAGCAAAGGGCGATCAAAGCGATGAATGCGAAGACTCCCGAGGCCGACGTCGAGGACAAGAGGAAAGCTCCCAAGGTGGGTGCGACGGCTTGAGCAATCGCGATCGGGCGCGCGATCCGCCCCATCACCACCGGATACTGCCGGGGTCCAAAGATAGCCAGCGGTAGCGTGCCCCTCGCGATTGAGAACACGCCGATGCCCGCCCCGTACAGGATGATCGCAGGGAGAGTTGCCGTGGGCGCAAGTGACAGCACCGCCAAGGCGATGCAGATCGCCAAAAGTGCGAGAACCGTCGTTGTGATGGGATTGAATCTCGAACCGACGGTCATTTCGGCGAAACGCGCCGCAACCTGCGAAGGGCCGATCAGCGCAGCCGCTCCAATGGCCGCAGCGCTACTGTGGCCCTGCGCCAGCAAGAGGTTGACCAGATGCACCCCGACAGCCGTGGCCACAAGGGTCTCGACCATGAAGATTCCGCCGGTGAGCCAGACGATAGCGCGACGCGGCTCATGCGCCTCCATCGCCTCCCCCCCGGGCTGAACCGGATCGCTAGATTGCTGCCGGAACGCGGCCCTATAGATCGGCAGCGCTACAACGAGATGCAGGGCAGCATAGATCAGACAGGTCGCACGCCAGCCGACAGTCGCGATCAAAAGTCCGCTTAAAGGCCAGAACACACTGCTTGCAAAACCACCGAGCAAGGCGACAGAGGTGATGATCGGGCGGGCTTCGGATCCATAGAGCCGTCCCAGCGAACTGAAAACCGCGTCGTACAGACCCGAGGCCATGCCCAGTCCGACGAGGATCCATCCGCCGAGATAGACATACAGGTTTCCGCTCAGCCCGATTGTCGTAAGGCCAGAAGCAAACAGGAGGCTACTGCTAGAAAGCACGTCTCTTGCACGACCTTCCCCGATGCGCCGCCCCACGCGTGGAGAGATGACCGCGCCGACAAGTACGCCGATCGAAAGCCCGCCCGTAATCAGCGGCAAACCCCAGCCCGTACTGACCCGAATGGGCTCGGCCAGTACGGTCAAAAGGTAGAGCGAGGTTCCAAACGCAATGAGTTGAGCAAGCCCAAGCCCCCCTCCAATAGCCGCGCTGTGAGGTTTGGTTGCTGTCATGCTTTGTGTCGTCACCACGTCCCCCCGGCTTGGAGGCGGCAACGGGTCCCGGATCGCGCCTCCACGCGGCGCGATATGCTTCACGGCCGGATTTCGGCCAAACGATTTAAGAATGCCGCAATGTGATCTAGGCGCACATTGGATTTTGATCGTGCACCGTTAAGCTGAGCGGACATTGCGACACTCGGCGCTGCCACTGCCGCTGTATGGCAAAAAGCAACTGAAGTACGAGTATCTTTCTCCGCCGCCGCTCGAAGGGGCATCCACCCAGCAGTTCACGATGACGAGCCCCTCGTTTATCGGCGAGCCGTCGAAGCTGAACGCGGCCAGGTCCTTCATCATTGGCAGCTTGGCGGCGGCCAGCCGATAGCGGATCGAGGCGGCCTGGCGATGGGCGGTCTCGGCGCCCAGCAGGTCGGTCAGGATCTCCATGATCGTGCGGCCCCGTTGCAGGCCTGTGGTGACGGCTTCATCGAAGGCGCCGGCCATGCCCTTCAGTCCCAACCGAGTGAAGGCTTCGATCATCTCATGCCGCTGCATGGGAGCCTCGCAGTTGATCATAGCGGGCGCAGTCGGCGAGCGGCGGATGCCGCAGGGCCAGGGCTTGCGAGGTGGTGATCGGCAGAGGCGCTGGCGGCGCGCCCCGCCGGGCCACGAGGGGAATGAAGAGGTCGTCGCAGGCGGCGCCAACGTCAATGGCTTCGCGGACGGCGTCATCGACCGCATCCAGGCCGTCGATCAGCACCGCCGCCAGCACACGCACGAAGCGCCGGTCGGCCTCGTCACCGGGGCCAAGCTTGCGCCGCAGCCGGGTCAGGGCTGGCGGCAGGTCCCAGTCCTGGAACGGCGCGCCGTTGCGCAGAGCGCCGGGCTTCCTGGCCAGGATCGGCAGGTAGTGCCAGGGATCATAGATCGTGCGGCCCCGGCCCGGACGGGAAAGAGCGGAGACGAGTTGGCGTCCGACTGCCTCCACCGCCACCCATCCTTCCGACATCCCTGCCTGAGCCGACCGGTTCCGCCATGTCGCGGAACCTGGGGGACAATTCGCGCCCGAACCGTCTGTGGAGACGCGCCTTGAGGCGGGGTTCGAGGGGCGGTTCGGGTCCGGAACGGGGCGCGTCTCCGGCGACCCAAGTCCAAGCCTTGTTCTTGTGTCGTCAACCCGCGCCAAAGTCGAAGCGGCCGAGGCGTCTCAGGCGTCGACGAAAACCCGATCGACGACGATGTCGTCGGCCCGGGCCCTGGCCTGCGCCATGTCATAGGCGGTCTGCATGCGCATCAAGGTATCGGCCCTGACGCCGAACGCCTTCTCGAACCGGATCGCCATGTCGGCGGACAGCGCGGTGTGACCATTGAAGAGGTTGCTGAGGGTCTGGCGGGTCACATGGAAGGAGGCGGCCAGGCGGTTGATGCTCACGCCGTGCGGCTCGACGATCTCGCTCTTCAGCCAGTCACCGGGGTGAACTGCGAGCGAGGGATGCAGGGTCATGGCCATCAGTGATAATCCTCCAGGTCCAGGTCGGCGATTGTCGTTTCATCGATCCTGATGAAGGTCA
>JBJTFE010000314.1:0-3028 GCA_046093265.1 Phenylobacterium sp.
CGAACGCACCGGACGCGGCCAGATGATCGACGCCGCCCTCTACGAGAGCGTACTTTCGGTGATGGAGAACCTGGTCACCGAGTACGACCTGACCGGCTATGTCCGCGAACGGTCGGGCTCCATCCTGCCGGGGATCGCGCCGTCCAACGTCTATCCCTGCGCCAATGGCGAGAGCCTGCTGATCGGCGGCAATGGCGATGCGGTCTTCGCCCGGCTGGCGGCGACCATGGGCCGGGAGGACCTGGCCGCGGACCCCCGCTACGCCACCCACGCTGCGCGGGGCGGGAACCAGGCCGAGCTGGACGCCCTCGTCTCGGCCTGGACGCGGAACTGGCCCCTGCCCGAACTCCTCGCCCTCCTGGAGGCCAACGGCGTGCCCTGCGGCCGCATCTTCCGCGCCCCCGACATGCTGGAGGACCCGCAGTTCGCGGCCCGCCAGTCCATCGTCGAGGTGGACCATCCGGTCTTCGGGAAGGTGAAGATGCAGAACGCCTTTCCGAAGCTGTCGGAAACGCCGGGACGCGTGCGCTGGCCCGGCCCGGCCCTGGGCGAGCACACCCGTGAGGTCCTGGAGGGCCTGGGCGTCGATCCGGCGCGGCTTGCGGACCTGGCGGCCCGCAAGGTCACCGCCCTGCCCTGATCAGGCCGAGACCGCCAGGTCGTCGGCGTGGATGACCGGGCCCTCGGAAAAGCCCAGTGCCGCCTCGATGGCGGCAGAGCTGAGGCCGCAGATCCGCACGGCGTCGTCCGAATCGTAGCGGCAGAGGCCGCGCCCCACCTCCTGGCCGGCCTCGTCCCGGATCACCACGGCGTCCCCCTTGCCGAACCGGCCCTCGACCGCCGTGACCCCCGCCGCCAGCAGGCTCCTGCCCCGGCGCAGGGCCCGGGCGGCGCCGGCGTCGATGCGGATCACGCCCGAGGGCGCCAGGGAGCCGCCGATCCAGGACTTGCGCGCCGCATGCGGCGAGAGGGCGGCAGTGACCAGGGTGGCCCGCGCCCCGGCCTCCGCGGCGGCGAGGGGCGAGGCCCGGCCGCCCAGGGTGATGAGTGTGGCGCAGCCGGCCTGGCGGGCGATCCGGGCGGCCATGATCTTGGTCGCCATGCCGCCCGTCCCCACCCCCGCCGAGGCGTTGGCGCCGCCGGCCATGGCCTCGATCCCCGCGTCGAGATCGGTGACCAGGGGCACATGGGCGGCGGCGGGGTCCGACCTGGGATCCGCCGTGTAGAGCCCGTCGACGTCCGACAGGAGGACCAGGAGATCTGCGCCGATCAGCTGGGCCGCCCGGGCCGCCAGCCGGTCGTGGTCGCCAGAGCGGATCTCCTCGGTGTCCACCGTGTCGTTCTCGTTGACCACCGGCACGACGCCGAGATCCAGCAGGGTCTCCAGGGTGGCCCGGGCGTTCAGCCAGCGCCGGCGGATCTCCGTGTCGTCCCGGGTCAGCAGGACCTGGGCGACCGGCAGGCCGTGGGGCTCCAGCGCCGCCTCCCAGGCGTGCATGAGGGCCGACTGGCCGGCGGCGGCGGCGGCCTGCTTCTCGGGCAGGGTCAGGGTCTTGCGGCCCAGGCCGAGGCGACGACGACCGAGGGCCACCGCTCCGGAGGACACCACCAGCACCTGCTGGCCGCGCGCGCGCAGCCGGGCGAGGTCCGAGGCGAAGTCGGCCAGCCAGGCGGCGTCCGGCGCGCCGTCGGGGCCGACGACGAGGGCCGAGCCGATCTTGACGACGACCCGGCGGGCGGAGGCGAGGCCGCTCAAGGCCGCCAGTCTCCCGCGGTCTCCCCCGTGGGCCGGGCCGCGGCCTTCGCCTCGGCGCGCCGCGCCAGGACCTGCCGCCAGGCCTCGCGCAGGAGGTCCCTGACCCCCTGGCCCGAGACGCCGGACACCAGGCGGACCGGGCGGCCCGAGGCGGCCTCCAGGGCCTCCTTCTGCATGGCCAGGGTGTCGGGATCGAGGGCGTCGACCTTGGACAGGGCGAGGATCTCGGGCTTGTCGCCCAGGCCGGCGCCATAGGCCTCCAGCTCATGCCGGACGGTCCGCCAGGCCTCGGCGACATCGGTCTGGGTGCAGTCCACTAGGTGGATCAGCACCGCCGTGCGCTCCACATGGCCCAGGAAGCGCACGCCCCGCCCCGCCCCTTCCGAGGCCCCTTCGATCAGGCCGGGGATGTCGGCCATCACGAACCGTTCCTCCGGCGACAGGTCGACGATGCCGAGGTTGGGGGCCAGGGTGGTGAAGGGATAGTCGGCGACCTTGGGACGCGCCGCGCTGGACGCCGCCAGGAAGGTGGACTTGCCCGCATTGGGCAGGCCGGCCAGGCCGACATCGGCGATCAGCTTCAGGCGAAGCCAGATCCACTTCTCCTCGCCTTCCTGGCCGGCGTTGGCGTGGTAGGGCGCCTGGTTGATCGGGCCCTTGAAACGGTCATTGCCCCAGCCGCCATTGCCCCCCTTGGCCAGCAGGACGCGCTGCCCGGGATGGTCGAGGTCGACGATCAGGGTCTCGCGGTCCTCCTCCAAGACCTCCGTGCCGACGGGGACCTTCAGCACGATGTCCTCGCCCGCCGCGCCATGCCGGTTGCGGCCCATGCCGTGGACGCCGGTGCCGGCCTTGAAATGCTGGGCGTAGCGGTAGTCGATGAGGGTGTTCAGCCCCTCCACCGCCTCGATCCAGACGTCCCCGCCCCGGCCGCCGTCCCCGCCGTCCGGGCCGCCGTACTCGATGTACTTCTCCCGCCGGAAGGACACGGCGCCGCCGCCGCCATTGCCCGAGCGGATGTAGATCTTGCACTGGTCCAGGAACTTCATGGCCTCGCCCTAGCACGTCCCGACGGCAAAATCAGGCCAGCCAGATCATCCCGCGGGAAGGCCGGGCCTCGCCGCGGGAGGTCACGAAGGTCTGGCGGCGTTCCCCGGTGTAAAGAAACCCGGCCTTCACCAGCACCGCGTCCGAGGCCGGGTTCTCGTCCAGCCGCCAGGCGCGGACATGGGTCCGGCCCCAGTCCCGGGCGGCCCAGGCCAGGGCGGCGGT
>JBJTFE010000315.1:0-8484 GCA_046093265.1 Phenylobacterium sp.
GCACCCCCGAGCCGCCGCACATGATGACGGGGTAAAGGCTCACAGGTCCGGGCTCAGGCGGGCTCGACCTCGCGGACATTCTCGATGCCCGCGGCCCGGAGGGCGGCGATCAGCTCGCCGACAGTGGCGGAGAGCTCGGCCGCGTCGCGGCTCCTCAGGACCAGGTTCGATCCGTAGAGCCCCTCGGTGAAGAAGGGATAGCTGCCCAGGCTGAGGCTCGGGTGGGCCTTGGCCACCGCCTCCAGGGGCCCGGCGATGGCGCCCTCCCCGGAGCCTTCAACCCTGACGGTCCGGGACAGGACGACCGCGCCCGAGCGCAGGCGCGGCCCCACATCCTCCAGCATGCCCCGCATGATCTGGGGAACCCCAGCAAGGACGAAGACATTGCCGATGGTGAAGCCCGGCGGTCCCTGCACGGGGTTGTTCACCAGGGCGCCGCCCACCGGCACCCGGGCCATGCGCCGCCGCGCGGCGTTCATCTGGTCGCCCCAGCGGGACTGCATCATGGCCAGGATGTCCGGATGCTCCTCCAGCTCGACCCCGAAGGCCGCCGCCACCGCATCGGCGGTGATGTCGTCATGGGTCGGGCCAATGCCGCCGGTGGTGATGACGTAGTCGTACCGCGAGCGCAGGGCGTTCAGCGCATCGACAATCTCGTCCTGGACGTCCGGCACGGTGCGGGCCTCGCACAAGTCGACCCCATGCACGCCGAGATAGCGGGCGATGTCTCTCAGGTTGGTGTCCTGGGTGCGGCCGGACAGGATCTCGTCCCCGATGATCAGCACCGCCGCCGTCACCACGCCGTCTCCGCCCGGGCTGCCCATGTCGCGTCTCCGTTTCCGGCGAACATCTATCGGCTGGAGCCCGCCTTGCCTATACCCGGCACATGGACTTCCCCGCCCCCCTGGTCCCCGCCACCTTCCTCCGCCGCTACAAGCGCTTCTTCGCCGACGTCGTCCTGGCGGACGGGACGGAGATCACCGCCCACTGCCCCAATCCGGGGGCCATGCTGGGGCTCAACGCGCCCGGCCTGCCGGCCTGGCTGTCGGTCTCGGACAATCCCAAGCGCAAGCTCTCCCACACCCTGGAACTGGTGGAGGCCGACGGCGGCCTCGTGGGCATCAACACCCTTTAGCCGCCTGTTGCGAACACGCCCGAAGCCCAGGGGCCAAACTCGTTTATCACCCTACTTGGTTGACGGATCAGGATTCCGTGAGTCGACATAGTTGGGCGCGTGCGGTGTGCCCGGTCACAGCGGGCGCCAAATGACGAATGCGCACATCTACTGCCGTTTCTCTTCTTCGAAGCAGGAGAAGGGCAACAGCCTCGAACGCCAGCAACGCGACAACCGCGCTTACTGCGAACGGCAAGGCTGGGAAGTCGCCGACGAGTTCGCCGACACCGGCGTTAGCGCGTGGAAGGACGACAATCTCACGAGCGGTAAGTTGGGCGAGTTCGCCAATCGCGTCCGCGCGGGTGAGATCGAATCCGGCTCGATCCTTTGCGTCGAGAAGCTTGACCGTCAGAGCCGACAGGGCGTGTGGGTGGCGGTCGATTGGCTGCGGGAATTGACCCGCCGCGGCCTGACCATTACCACCTCGATGGACGGGCGGCCTCCACGACAAAAAGGCTCCTTCGTCGGCCAATCCGGCGCAGATGCAGGCCATCATGAGTCTGTTCGTGCAGGGCATTGTCGTCAACCAACTGCCCGCGACGATCAGCAAACGGGTGAAGTCGGCTTGGGTCGGTAATCGCAGGAAGGCGGCTGAGCCCAACTATGTGATCTCGGCCCACGGGCCGGGCTGGTTGGAAGTCTGTGCGGAAGCCGGGGTTCGCAAGTTCCGCCCGACTCCCGAGCGCGCCGCCTTCGTGGCGCAGATCTATGGATTGGCGGCAGCGGCGGTCGGCGCGCGGACCATCATGAAAACCCTGAACGACCGCAAGGTGGAGCCTTGGGGTGAGCGTTCCACCATCGGAAGCCCACGCGCGTCGGATGGGAGCACAGCGACATCGGCGACATCCTGAAGTCCTCGGCGGTCGAAGGTGACCTTGAGCCGGGGATTGGTCGCCGCCGCAACCGCGAGAAGACCGGCCAGCGGATCATCGGCTATCTCCCTCGGATTGTTGACGCTGATCTCGTGGCCCGCACCCGCGCCGCCGTCGCGGCGCGTAAAGGCGCGGGCGGTCGCAAGCGCGACCAATTCTCCAACCTGTTCACTGGTCTCGTCGTCTGCCGGGCGTGCGGTGGTCGCATGGGGCTCGTCGGGAACGCGGCGAACCCCCCCGTTATCTCCAATGCCTGAACGCCTATGGGCGCCGGGGATACGAGCCGCGCAAACTCTTTCCCTACAGGCCCTTCGGGACCGCTGCGCTAGACGCAATGCTGCACCTCGCGTTGGATGACCGGTTCCTTCACATGGCCTGTGCGATAGTCGAACGTCTGACGCCCGTCCATCCGAACACATCAGAACATCTCAACCTATCATCAACCGAAGTTATTCGAGCAAAAAATCGAATAGAGTTTGTCGGATCGCCAAGAGGAAAGTATTTTCTCAACATTTCTATCCACGTCGTCTCTACCATCTAACTCAAGATCGTACAATTTTCCGACATGAATGGTCTGGAAGTCGCGCCTCGCGCTACCCACAGGGCGATCCCCACGACGATGTTCTCGCTCGGTCAAGACATCAATTGGACAATGTACCGCAACAAAGAATACATTATGCTTTTCTAGCAGGTCACACAATACCTCCATCCACCCATCAGTATCCAGAATATGTTCCAGAATGAGGTTGTTGCCTGCATCCGCGTAGGCAGCCAGGGAGGCATGGAAGCCGTCGAAAAAGGCTTTTCTAGCATTCTTCCAATTGAACTCGCCACTTTGGAATCGGCCCATCGGAAGAACGCCTCCATCACGAAGATGATCGATAGATATATGCCAGAATGGTATCTCTATACTGTCCTGAAGTGCTTTGGCTATAGTGGACTTTCCACTGCTTGAAGCACCGTGGAGAAAAATTATCTGCGCCAATGTCCACCTCGAACACTTGTCCCCGAATATCGGCCACTCATCTATCATACGCGAGACTACTCTTCACCCCTGCGACGTGGATTTGACTCATCGACGCTTCGCCATCGCCTCTCGCGCACGATCATCCGCGCGGTTCAGCGGGTCGCCATAGACGCGCCGCGCATCGGCATCATTCCGATCCGCAGCCAGTAGACGGCGCGACCATTCCTGCCAGGCAGGCAGTGCACGGGCGGACGCCTTCGCGTCCGCGACCTTCGCCTGTTTGGAGCGGAGCGTCCGCAGCGCATCCGCAGTTCTCTCGGTCTGCTTCCACACCTCGGCGGCGGCGTCCGCCTCAACGATCTCCCGGTAACGCATCGGATCGCCCCTCAGAACCGCAGATCGAGGAGCCGCGCCAACTCTGCGGGGTCGCCAGCCGCGTCGGCGAAGATGCGGGCGATCTCCGCTTGGGCGGCGGCGTGGGAACGGCGCAGGTGCGCCTGATAGGCGTTCAGATAGCCGCCTGGCAGCGGGCCGTTCCGCCCCTTCAGAATCAGGTCTTCGATGCTGAACGGCGTTGGCGCTGGGCTGTGCTCACTCGACGTGGGGCGCCTCGTCGAGCAGGGCCAGCAGAACCTTGGCGGCCAAGTCGGGATGACCTTCCGCGAGCAACCGCTTCCGCAGATGGATCGCGGTCTCCGCCGGGTTCGGCTTCGCCCAGCAGGTCGTGGCGAAGTTATGGAAACGCCCGGCCCACTGTTCGCTCCAACTCCACAGCGAGTCCGTCAGATAACGCTCGAACACCTCATTGTAAATTTCGCCGAAAATCACTCTTCGCTCCCACTTGTCCATGGTATTTATTGAGGAAAAGTCTGAATAATTAAGGCCGGTATATAGGCATGTCACTAATATGAACCTGGAGACTAAATGGTTTCATCAAGCCAAACTACTTGGACGACCAGAGTCTTGAGTCGTGTTTCAACATGACGCGGCGCGCGGCCTATTCCCGCTGGCTGAGCGACCCGACGCTGAGCGTCGCCATGACGCTGAACTTCAACTGGCCCGTCGCGCTGACGAAGGCCCGCAACGCCATTGGCCAGTGCTTCGGCAGGACGGATCGCAAGCTGCTGGGAATGCGGTTCACGCGGCGACGGAGTGACCGCACGACGGGCCTGTTCGTATTCGAGCACCTGAAGTCCAACCTCCACGCGCACGGCCCGTTGCGGGTTCAGCCGGAGCGGCTCGAACGGTTCGGTGAGATGTTCCCGCCGACCCAGCGCGGCTTGTGGTCTGACGTGTGGGCTGGTGGCTCGCAGTGGACAACGGCCGCTGACGACCCCGCCGTCTTCGCCTTCTACATGACCAAGGAACAACACGCTTCGTCTGCCCCCGAGACGATGCTTTTTCTTGAAGATTTCTTCCCGCCCGAGGGGTGATGCGACCGCCTCCCTCTCGGCTGCACCAGCATTGGGGGCGGACTCATCAGACAGTCATACGCACCGGCGGGTTCCGACCCCGCATTGGCGAAGCCATGTCGAGATGCTGACGCTAAGACTCACGGCCTGTTGCGAGCACCTTGTTAGGACGATAGGTGCGGAATGAGATGAAGTTCTCTTCCCCACTCGTCCGAGGCCGACTGATCCAACGCTACAAGCGGTTCCTCGCCGACATCGAGTTGGAGGACGGATCAGTCACCACGGCCCATTGCCCTAACCCCGGAGCGATGATCGGCCTGAACATGTCGGGCCTGACATGCTGGCTCTCCCATGATCCCAGTCCTAAGCGAAAGCTGCCCTACAGATGGGAACTGGTGGAGGTGCCGAACGAGATTTCCGGCGAGTTCGCAACAGTCGGCTTGAACACCCTCCTGCCCAACCGCCTGGTCGCCGAGGCCCTGGAGGCTGGGACGATCCCGGACCTCGCCGGTTACGCCTCGGTCCGCCGGGAGGTGAAGTACGGCAAGGCCAGCCGGGTGGACTTCCTGCTGGAAGACCCGGTGAGGGGCCGCTGCTGGCTGGAGGTCAAGAACGTCCACCTGATGCGCACGCCGGGCCTCGCCGAGTTCCCCGACTGCGTGGCGGCGCGGTCGACCCGCCACCTTGAGGAACTGGCGGATCAGGTCGCCGCCGGGGATCGGGCCGTCGCCCTGTTCGTGGTCCAGCGCACGGATTGCGAGGCCTTCAGCGCCTGCGCCGACCTCGATCCCGCCTTCGCCCGGGGCCTGGAGGCGGCGGCCGCGGCCGGGGTGGAGGTCATGGCCTGGGCCTGCGAGGTTCATCCAGGAGAGGTCACGATCCGTCGTGCCCTCCCCTGGCGCCCCTAACCCCCCGTGACCTCGCGGCTTGTCACCGGGATCAGGTCGATCCGGGCCTGGTCGAGCACCCAGTCTGAAACCCGGGCGAGGTCGAGCGCGGCCTCTCCGACCTGGACGGCCCCGGTATCCAGTTCCGCCAGGACATCGCCCTCGGGAGACAGGATAATGGAAGGACAGGTCTGATCCGGGGCGGCGTTGTTGGCGCCGATGATGAATCTCTGGGTCTCGGCGGCGCGGCTGATCAGATGACTTCGCCAAAGGTCCGGGCCCCGTTCGCTTCCGATCGCGTTATTCACATAGGCGAAGACCTGTGCGCCCTTATCGGCCAGCACCCGCCACTGCTCCGGATAGCGGATTTCGCGGCACATCTGGACGCCCAGCCTCACCGAAGCGCCGCCGATGGCGATGTCAAAGACCGGCAGGCGGTCCCCCGGCGTGAAGACGCCGCGCTCGCTGACGGCGAGATTGACCTTGTCGTACCGGAAGGTCTCGCCCCGGGGTCCGAAATAGAGACTGGAGTTCCGCCATTCGCCGTCGAGGTGGAGACAGGCCCCGATCACCAGATGCACCCCCGCCTTGCAGACCGCGTCCGCCACGATCGCCAGGGACTCCGTCACCGCCTCAGACTGAACCGACTCCACAAAGTCCCGCGTGGGCGCATAGCCGGACAAGGCGCCTTCAGGGCCAACAGCGAGGGTTTCGGGCGCGAGGCGCTCAAGGGCGCGCAGGACCGCGTCGCGATTGGCGCGGACGTCCAGGCTGATCGGGATCTGAATGGCGGCCGCCTTGATCATCCGGTCTCGGCTCCATCGGGCTCGCCGCCGCCCGCCACGTCTGCTGAAGCGGACCGACGGGGCCGCGAGGCGCGGTGTGCGCCGGATTGTCGCCGCATCGCAACGCCGCTGCAATCGTGTTAGACTCAACGCTATGAACCAGAGCGACATCGCCCAGCTTGAGCACAAGACCGGGGAAATCCGGCTTCACGGCCCCGAGGGTTTCGAGGGCATGCGCCGCGCCGGCCGCCTCGCCGCCGAGTGCCTGGACATGCTGACCCCTCACGTGGTCCCCGGCGTGGTGACCGAGGACCTCGACCGCCTCGCGCGGGAGTTCATCCTCGACCACGGCGCCCTGCCCGCCTGTTTGGGCTATCGCGGCTATCGCCACACCCTCTGCATCTCGGTCAATCATGTGGTCTGCCACGGCATTCCCTCCGAGCGCACCCTGCGGGAAGGCGACATCGCCAACATCGATGTCACCGTCGTAGTGGACGGCTGGCACGGCGACACCTCCCGCATGTATGGGGTGGGGAAGGTCCCCGCCCGGGCGCGGCGGCTTGTGGACGTGACGTACGAGGCCCTCAAGCGCGGCGTCGAGACGGTACGCCCCGGGGCGACCACGGGGGACATCGGCGCGGCCATCCAGGCCTGGGTGGAGTCCCAGCGCTGCTCGGTGGTCCGGGATTTCGGCGGCCACGGCCTGGGCAAGGTCTTCCACGACGCGCCGATGATCCTGCACTACGGCCAGAAGGGCGCTGGCGAGGTTCTGCGGCCGGGCATGTTCTTCACCATCGAGCCCATGGTGAACCTCGGGAAGTGGCAGGTGAAGATCCTGGCCGATGGCTGGACGGCGGTGACCCGGGACAAGTCGCTGTCGGCCCAGTGCGAGCATTCCATCGGGGTGACCGAGACGGGCTGCGAGGGCTTCACCGCCTCGCCGGCGGGCCTTTACCAGCCGCCGATCGAAGTCGACTAGGGCCGGATAAGGCTGACTTTTCTTTAACTTGCGCAAGACGAGACAGTCGGGCGACCTGCGGGCCTTCCGAACGGAGCCCGTCATGCTGTCCATACGTAACCTGAGCCATGTCTATCCCGGCGGAACCCGGGCCCTCGACGATGTGAGCCTCGAGATTCCTGCGGGCATGTTCGGTCTCCTGGGCCCCAATGGCGCCGGCAAGTCGACCCTGATGCGGTGCATCGCCGCCCTGCAGACCCCGACCTCGGGCGCCATCAACTTCGATGGCATCGACGTTCTGGCGGAGCCGTCGCGCCTTCGCAGGACCCTCGGCTACCTGCCGCAGGACTTCGGGGTCTACCCCCGGGTTTCCGCCCTGGACCTCCTGGACCACCTTGCGGTGCTCAAGGGCCTTACGAACAAGGCGGAACGACGGGAGACCGTCGAGGCCCTGCTGAACCAGGTCAATCTCTGGGCCGTCCGCAAGAAGGCTGTGGCGGGTTTCTCCGGCGGCATGCGCCAGAGGTTCGGAATCGCCCAGGCCCTGATCGGCCAACCCCACCTCATCATCGTTGACGAGCCCACGGCCGGGCTCGATCCGGAAGAGCGCAACCGCTTCCTCAACCTTCTGGCGGAAATCGGCGAGAAGGTGGTGGTGATCCTGTCGACCCATATTGTCGAGGACGTCGCCGACCTTTGCCCCCGTATGGCCGTCATGGCGGGAGGCCGCCTGCTGCGCGAGGGCTCGCCGTCCAGTCTGGTGAAGGAGCTTGAGGGACGGGTCTGGAAGAAGGTGGTGGACAAGGCTGACCTGCCCGGACTGACCGAGATCGCCCCGGTCATCTCCACCCGGCTCTCCGCAGGCCGGACCGTGGTCCACCTTTTGTCGGAGTCTGCACCGGGCCCGGGTTTCGACGTCATCGAGGGTGACCTTGAGGACGTCTATTTCGCCGCCCTGCACGCCGCCCGCAAGACGGCCTAGGAGCACGACATGTTCGGCAGGATCGCCGCCTTCGAGCTCCGCTACCAGATCCGTCAGCCCGTCTTCTGGGTGGCGACGGCCTTCTTCTTCCTGATCGTCTTCGGCTCGATGACCGTCGACAACATCCAGATCGGCGGCGGCGGGGGCGGCGTCCACAAGAACGCGCCCATGGCCATCGCCATGACCCACCTGGTCATGTCGATCTTCTTCATCTTCGTGACCGCCGCCCTGGTGGCCAACGTCATCGTCCGCGACGACGAGACGGGCTTCGGACCCCTGATCCGGTCCACCCGGATCACCCGCCTCGACTACCTCCTCGGCCGGTTCACCGGCGCCTTCGCCGCGGCGGCCCTGGTCTTCCTGGCCGTGCCCCTGGGCATGTTCCTGGGCAGCCTCGCCCCCTGGGTGGACCCGGAAACCCTGGGCGCCAACCATCTGTCGCACTAT
>JBJTFE010000316.1:0-10377 GCA_046093265.1 Phenylobacterium sp.
CTCTAGATGGTGGGGGCAGGCGCTCGGGTCAATTCTCTGCAGCCACAGCGACGGGCGTCGGGTGAAGGGCGCGCCGACGGAGATTGAGGAGGTGAGCCGCGACCAGCGCAGCGCCGCCGAGACTGGTCAGGGCGACCTCGATCCACTCAGCAGGCCACCCCCAGGGAAGGCCGGCGGCCAGGCCGGCGACACCCAGAAGGACGAGGGCCCTGACGCCGGCGTGACGCCAGCCGCCCGTTGTCCTCAGGGCCAGGGCGGACACTGGCGCCGCCGCGAAGAAGAAGAGGATGTGGACCCATCCGGCGTGGGACAGGGCGCCGAAGAGGGGAACGACCGCCGCCAGGGCCGGGAGCGCCAGGCAGTGCGCCAGGCAAAGGCCGGAAATTCCGACGGCCAGGGTGTCCGGAACACGGCTCGAAGAGACTGACATTCCTGATTGCACCTTGCCCGACAGACTGGAGGCCTCTAGCTATGTTATAGTGTAACATATTTCCAGTCCCGGAGGATGTCCTTGGTCCAACTGCCCGTCACTGTCCTGTCCGGCTTCCTCGGCGCCGGAAAGACCACCCTGCTGAACCATGTTCTGCGAAACCGCGAAGGCTTGCGCGTCGCTGTCATCGTGAACGACATGAGCGAGGTCAATATCGACGGAGCGCTGGTCCGGCAGGGCGGCGCAGACCTGTCGCGGACCGAAGAGCGCCTCGTGGAAATGTCCAACGGGTGCATCTGCTGCACCCTGCGAGAGGACCTGCTCGCAGAGGTTCGCCGCCTCGCCGCCGAGGGCAGGTTCGACTATCTCCTCATCGAAAGCACGGGAATCTCAGAGCCCATGCCCGTGGCGGCCACCTTTGACTTCATCGCCGAGGACGGCGAAAGCCTCCGGGACGTCTCGCGGCTGGACACGATGGTCACGGTGGTGGACGCCTTCAACTTCCACCGGGACTATGGCTCCAGCGACTTCCTTGCCGATCGTGGCGAGAGCCTCGGCGAAGAGGACGCCCGAACCGTCGTCGATTTGCTCGTCGACCAGATCGAGTTCGCCGATGTCCTGGTCCTGAACAAGACCGACCTTGTCTCACCGGCAGAGTTGGCGGTGGTCGAGGCGCTCTGCCGCCAGCTGAACCCGCTGGCCCGGATTGTACATGCGGAGCGTGGCGCTGCGCCCCTCGGCGAGATCCTCGACACCGGCCTCTTCGACATGGCGCGCGCCCAAAGCGCTGCCGGCTGGCGGCAGGCGCTGGAGTTCGGCAAGACGCCCGAGACCGAGGAATACGGGGTCTCCAGCTTTGTCTACCGCGCGCGACGCCCCTTTCACCCGATGCGCCTGAAGGCGATCCTGGACGCCGAGTGGCGGGGGGTGTGGCGATCCAAGGGGTTCTTCTGGCTGGCGACCCGGATGCGCTTTGTGGGCTCCTGGAGCCAGGCGGGGGCGGCTGCAACCCATGAGTGGGGCGGTTACTGGTGGGCGTCCATCCCGCCTGAGAAGCGCCCGCAAGATCCGGAGAGCCGCCTTTTCCTCTCGAACGTCTGGCGCAGTCCACACGGCGACCGTCGGCAGGAAATCGTCCTGATCGGCAAGGACATGGACCGGGCCGCGCTCACAGCCATGTTCGACTCCGCCCTCCTGACCCCCTCCGAGATGCAGAAGGGCCCAAAGGCCTGGGCCCGCTTGCCAGACCCCTTCCCCGCCTGGGGACCTGCCGACACGGTGCAATGATGCGGCTTTCGAGGGCGCCCACTTATCTTGGCTTCGAGGGGCCCGTAAGCCTTCCGCCTGACGAGCCCACAACCGGGGAGTCGGGTCTGTCATCCGCCGTCCTCGGGGCGCTCCGCTGCGCCAGGGTCCCCATGACGCTGCCGCAGATCGAAGCCCGGATCAGGGAGGATGTCCGCGTTGGGCCGCAGCCAGCCGCCCTTCGACGGGCGATCAGGTCTCTCAGGGCTTCAGGCCAGGTCATCCGGATCAGCCCGCTTCGCGCCTACGTCGCTGTAACCTCCGGAGCCAGGAGGTCCGGCTCATTCCTCTGCAGCGAGGTCCGTGAAATCGAACCGACAGGCCCAGGGCCCTCCTGCAGGAAGGGGCGCAGAGCGACTGGTCAACCACCGCCAGTGGACGCCCTGGAATCCTAGTGTTGTAGTATATCATTACTTTTTCTGGTGGCCGCCAGTCCATCGCCGTCGAGTTCGGGAGGTCTTCAATGTCAATCCGGCAAAGACTCAACGACCACGAGAAGCTGGAGCTCCTGCGCAGTGTGCATCAGGAGGACGTAGAGCGCGCCCGGCGTCTGCTGGACCCCGGCGTCGCGGCGGCCCAGGCTGAGTGGGTTCCCCAAGCGGCTCTCGTGGATGCGGTCCACCAGATCCTCATGGAGCTCGGGCAGTCGCCTTCGGCCCCACAGACCTTTGACGCCTAACGCTCCGGAAAGGGAACCCCAGATGCTCTCAGGACAGTCCTTTGTGATCCGCCCGCTGCCGACCCTGGTCTTCGGCAACGATTCGAGCCTCCAGCTTGCGGGTCACGTGAAGTCCCTGGGGCTGACGGCCGTCCTATTCGTGACCGACCAGTCCCTTCGCAGGACCGGACTGGCGGAACCCGTCATCGACGCCCTGCGGAAGGCGGGCATCGGGGTGGAGGTCTTCGACGGGGTCGAGCCGAATCCCACGGACCGGAATGTGGAGGCCGGGGCGGAGAGGCTCCGAGAGCTGGGATCGGCGGGCGTGATCGCATTCGGAGGTGGTTCCTCGATGGACTGCGGCAAGGCCATCGCCCTCCTGGCGAGGAACGCAGAGACCGTCCCCGCCCTCCAGGCCGGGCCACCGGCCAATCCCGGAGCTCCGGTCATCGCAGTCCCCACCACCGCAGGCACCGGTTCAGAAACCAACAGCGCCTGCGTCATCACTAACAGTCAAATGGGCAGGAAAACCTATGTGATGCACCCCAGCATCACGCCCGCCTTCGCCGTTCTGGACCCCAAGCTGACCCTCGGGCTTCCAGCCTATCCGACAGCGACCTGCGCCTTCGATGTCCTGACGCATGCGATCGAGGCCCTGGTGTCACTGCGATCCACCCCCTACTCGGACGCCGTCGCCCTTGAGGCCATCCGGAGCGTCCATGCGAACGCACGCATCGTTGTTCGAGACGGGTCGAACCTGGAAGCCCGGTCGCAGATGCTTCTTGCCTCAAGCATGGCGGCCATCGCGTTCAATGTGGCGGGTCTCGGATCGGCTCATGGAACGGGGCACGCGCTCTCCGCGAGGCTCTCGGCCGCCCACGGGCAGACGCTGGCGACCATGCTCCCGCACGTCATGACCTACAATCTGCCCGTGGCGGAAGCGAAGTATGCAGCCGTCTCGGAGTGCCTCGATCCCGGGCGGCCGGCGTCCGGAAGCAATGCCGTCGACGCCGTGCTGAAGCTCCGTGAGGAGATCGGCCTCGCAAGATCGATCCGGCAGCTCGGCGGGACGGACGGGTTACTCCGGACGCTTGTCGAGGACGCTGTGGCGGATCCCGTGAACCGGTCAAACCCGCGACCGGTGGATGCCGAGGCTCTGGAGGCCCTCTACCGCGCGGCCTGGTGACGGCGGGTCGCGCCGATCCCGCCTCACCCGCCGGTCTGCCCCCGGTGCCTCAGGAAGGCGTCGGCGAGGACGCAGGCGACCATCGCCTCGACGACAGGCACAGCGCGGATGCCCACGCAGGGATCGTGACGGCCCTTGGTGCGCAGATCGATCTCCTCCCCGTCCTCACTCACAGAACGGCGCAGGGTGAGGATCGAGGATGTCGGCTTGAACGCGATCCTCGCCGTGACCGGCTGGCCGCTGGAAATCCCCCCAAGGATCCCTCCGGCGTGGTTCGACAAGAAGACAGGACCCTCCGGGCCCATGCGCATTTCGTCGGCATTCTCCTCGCCTGAGAGGGCCGCAGACGCAAAACCGTCTCCGATTTCCACGCCCTTGGCGGCGTTGATCGACATCAGGGCGGCGGCCAGTTCGGCGTCCAGCTTGCCGTAGAGAGGCGCGCCCCAGCCCGCGGGAACCCCGGTCGCCTCGACCTCGATCACGGCGCCGGTGGAGGACCCGGCCTTTCGGACCTGTTCAAGGTGCGTCTCCCATACGGAGACGATCCCTGCGTCGGGCGCCCAGAAGGGGTTCTGCGTCCGCTGGTCCCAGTCGAAGCGGGACCGGTCGATGGCGTAGGGTCCGATCTGGACCACCCCCGCCCGGATCGCGACCCCGGGTATGACCTTGCGGGCGATGGCGCCGGCCGCCACCCGGGCCGCCGTCTCCCGCGCCGAGGAACGTCCGCCCCCGCGATAGTCCCGCACGCCATACTTGGCGTCGTAGGTGTAGTCGGCGTGGCCCGGCCGGTAGGCGCGGGCGATCTCGGAATAGTCCCGACTGCGCTGATCGACGTTCTCGATCATCAGCGAGATGGGCGTCCCGGTGGTGACGACGCCCGCCGTCCGCTCGTCCTCGAAGACACCGGACAGGATGCGGACAGCGTCGGGCTCCTGGCGCTGGGTCACGAACTTGCCCTGGCCGGGCCGCCTCTGGTCGAGGAAGACCTGGATGTCCTCGGCCGCCAGGGCGATGCCGGGGGGGCAGCCATCCACCACGCAGCCCAGGGCGGGCCCGTGGCTCTCGCCCCAGGTGGTCACGCGGAACAGGTGTCCGAAGGTGTTGTGCGACATGCGCCCGGCCTAGCCGCCGCTGGCGCGGAACAGGGCCAGGGTCCGCTCGCGGGCCAGCCTGGCGCTCGGCTCGTGATAGTCGGTGCGCCGGTCGGACTGGAAGCCGTGGCCGGCGTCGTAGACGTGGACCGCAACCTCCGGATGGAGTTCGGCCACCTTGCGGACGCCCTCCATGGGGATGCCGTGGTCGTGCTGGCCGAAGTGCAGGATGGTGGGGCAGTTCGGGGTCTGGTCGGCCATCGCGGGAATCAGGCCGCCATAGTAGCCTGACGCGGCCGCAAGGTCCTTGGACTGGCAGGCCATGGCCCAGGTCACGGACCCGCCGTAGCAGTAGCCGGTCATGAAGACGGGGCCCTTGCCCTTCAGGGCGTCGATGCAGGTCTGGGCGTCGGCGAGAGAGACCTGGAAGTCGTGCTGAACTCGCGCCACCTGCATGGCGCGCTGGATGTCCTCAGGAGAATAGCTGGCCTCGAAGCCGGGAACCTCCCGGTCGTAGAGGGCCGGCGACAGCACTTCGTAGCCCTGGTCTGCGAACAGGTCGCACTGTTCGCGGATGTGCTCGGTGACGCCGAAGATCTCCTGGATCAGGACCAGGCCACCGCGCCGGGCCTTGGTGGGCGCAACGTGGTAAACGCCAATCTCGGCGCCGTCGCTCATCTTCATCCGAATCATCTGTCCGCGGGTAGCCATGGCGATAACTCCTCAGCACGACTCGGCTTCAAGCCATACCGTCGGGCGCGCCGCTGCGCTATAGGGCGCTCATGACCGAAAAGCCTCCCATTCCCCCGTCGCCCACCGAGGACGAGTACCTCAAGGCCGTGGCGTCCGCAGACTTGCCACCCCTGACCGCGGAGGATCCTGTCGCCCTTTTCGCGGAATGGCTCGCTGAGGCGGTTAGGAGCGAGGTCAACGACCCCAACGCCATGGCCCTCTCGACGGTGGACGCCGACGGCCTGCCGGACGTGCGCATGGTCCTCCTGAAGGACGCCGGACCCGACGGGTTCGTCTTCTACACCAACCTCGGCAGCGCCAAGGGCCGGCAGCTGGCGGCCAGCGGTAAGGCCGCCCTCCTCTTCCACTGGAAGTCCCTGCGACGGCAGGTCCGCGTGCGCGGGACGGTCTCGCCGGTCAGCGACGCCGAGGCGGACGCCTACTGGGCCACCCGCGCGCGGCCCGCCCAGCTCGGCGCCTGGGCCTCGGAGCAGTCCCGCCCCCTGCCCGACCGCTTCGCCTTCGAGAAGGCCATCTCCGCCTACGGGCTGAAGTTCGGCCTGGGCAAGGCGCCCCGCCCGCCGCACTGGTCGGGCTTCCGGCTCACGCCGTCGCATATCGAGTTCTGGCGCGACCGGCCCTTCCGCCTGCACGAGCGCCTGGTGTTCGACGCCGCCCCCGGCGGCTGGACCACGAGCCGGCTCTATCCGTGAACCCCGCGGCGCCCGACGAGTCGGCGGTCGACGCCTTCTTCTCCGCGCTTGGCGGCCGGCGGATCGAGACGGCCTGCAACCGCGTCTACCTGGCGGGAGACACCGCCTGGAAGGTCAAGCGGCCGGTGGACCTGGGCTATGTGGATTTCACCACCCTGGACCGGCGGCGCGACGCCGCAGAGAGGGAAATCGCCTTCAATGCGCCGGCGGCGCCCGATATCTACCGCAGGGTCCACGCCGTCACCCGCAGCGCCTCCGGCGTCGAGCTGGACGGGCCGGGACCCGTCGTCGACTACGCCGTGGAGATGCGCCGCTTCGACGAGGGCGCGGTCCTCTCTGCGCGCCCCGAAGCCTTGGACGGCGCCCTGGCCGAAGCCCTCGGCCGGGAGATCGCCCGGCGCCACGCCGCCGCGCCCCTCCGGCCGGAAGGCGGCGGGGCGGCGGGCCTCGCCTACACCATCGAGTCCAACGCCCACCTTCTGACGGGACTGGCGGACCGCCTCGGCCCGGACGCTGTGGAGGCGGTGATCGCGACGACGGCGGAACGCTTTGCGGACGCTTCCGGGCTGCTGGAGGACCGGCGCCGGGCCGGCTTCACCCGCCGCTGTCACGCCGATCTGCACCTCGGGAACATCCTTCTGGAGGGTGGCCGTCCGGTCCTATTTGACTGCATCGAGTTCAACGACCAGCTGTCGGACGTCGACATCCAGTACGACCTGGCCTTCCTGCTGATGGATCTCGACTTCCGGAACCGGCGCGACGCCGCCTGCCGGGTCCTGGACGCCTGGCTTGACGAGGCCGCCCGCCGGGAGGCCGCAGGTCTCTGGGAAGGCCTCGCCGCCCTGCCCCTCATGCTGTCGGTCCGCGCCGTCGTCCGCGCCCACGTGGAGGCCAACTCCGGGCATGACGCGGTCGGACGCGCCTACCTTGCCGCCGCCCTGCGTCACCTCTCGCCCTCCGCCCCGGGGCTCTTCGCCGTGGGCGGCCTCTCGGGAACCGGAAAGACCACCCTGGCCCGCGCCCTCGCGCCCCGCCTGGGCGCCTCCCCCGGCGCGGTGGTCCTTCGCTCGGACGAGGTGCGCAAGCGGCTTTGCGGCGTGGCGCCCACCCAGAGACTGGGTCCGGAAGCCTATGCCCCCGAACAGACCGCCCGGGTTCTCGCCAGGATGGAGTCGGAGGCGGCCGCCCTCCTGGCCGCAGGCCGCAGCGTGATCCTGGACGCCACCTTCCTCGACCCCGCCTGGCGGGCTGCGGCGGGCGACCTGGCGGCCCGGTGCGGCGTCGATTTCCGCGGTATCTGGCTGGAGGCGCCCGCAGACATCCTGCGAGCCCGGCTGGAAGCCCGGACGGGAGACGCCTCGGACGCCACGACCGAGACCCTGGACCAGCAGGTCGCCCGGTCTGCGGGCGAGGTGACCTGGCCCCGGCTGCAGGCCGACCTTGACGCCGCCGCCCGCGCCTTGGAAGTGTTCGCCCGCCAGACCGGAGACTGACGATGAACCGCCGAAGCTTGTGCCTCTCCGCCGCCGCCGCCGTTGCTGCAGGCCCGGCCCTCGCCGCCCGTCCCGCCCCGAAGCTTTCGATCCAGGCCTTCGAGCAACTGCCGACACCCCTTCCCCTGCCCTACGACGAGGCTGCGGACGCCGACGCCGTGGTCGACGCGGCCCGCCGGAAGGCGAAGCGTGAGGGCAAGAGGCTGATCATCGACCTGGGCGGCAACTGGTGCCCCGACTGCCGGATCCTGGCGGCGACCATGGCCGTGCCTGAACTGGAGCGGTTCATGAAGGCCCACTTCGTGACGGTCCTGGTCGATGTCGGCCGCTTCAACCGCAACCTTCAGATCCCGGCCCGCTACGGGATCACGTCCCGCCTGCCGGGCGTGCCGGCCCTTCTGGTGATCGACCCGAAGACCGACAAGCTGCTCAATCCCGGGAACTTCTCGGCCCTGTCCAACGCCCGCGGCATGTCGCCCCAGGCCCTGGCGGACTGGATCGCCGGCTGGGCGGCCTAAAGGCCCAGCCGCCCTGCGATCTCCTCGCCGATGGCGAGGGAACTGGTGAGACCCGGGCTCTCGATGCCGAACAGGGTCACAAGGCCGTCCAGGTCGTGGGCCTCCGGTCCGTCGATCCGGAAGTCGGGCTGGGGCTCGTCGGGGCCGTGCAGCTTGGGACGCACGCCGGCGTAGTCGGGCTGGAGCGCGCCCTCTGGCAGGCCGGGCCAGAACTTTCGGATGTAGGCGGCGAACACTTCGGCCCGGGCCGGGTCCACTGAATAGTCCGGCGCCTCCACGAACTGGAGGTCCGGACCGAAGACCGCCTGCCCGCCCAGGTCGCGACGATAGTGGGTGCCCAGCGCCCCGTGGATTGGCGGCGGATAGATCAGGCGGGAGAAGGGCGCACGGCCCGACAGGCGGAAATAAACCCCCTTGCCGAAGTGCGCCTTCGGGATCGACGGGGCAGGAAAGCCTGCGATCCGCGACGCCACCGACTGGGCGTCGAGTCCGGGGGCGGTCACCAGTCGCCGGGCCGTGAGGACAGTGGGGTCGGCGCCGCCGGCGCGGACGGACCAGCCGCCGCCGGCCAGGGGCTCTGCGCCCTCGAAGGGCGTGGCCAGGGCCACGGCGCCTCCGGAAGCCTCGATCTCGCCCTGAAGGGCCAGCATGTAGCCATGGCTGTCGAAGACGCCGCTCTGCGGTGAGATCAGGGCCGCGTCGCATTGCAGGTCGGGCTCGAGCCTTCGAGCCACCGCCGCGCTCAGGGGGGCGATCCCCTCGACGTCATTCGTGCGCGCCTGGTCGAGGATGGCGTCAAGCCGGGCCAGTTCCTCCGGACCGTTGAAGACCACCAGCTTGCCGCAGCGGTCGAAGGCGACGCCGTGCGCCTCCAGGAAGGCGTAGAGGGCCCGGCGGCCCGTCACGCACAGCCGCGCCTTGAGGGAACCCGTCGGATAGTAGAGCCCGCCGTGGATGACCTCTGAGTTCCGCGCGGAAACCCCCTCGCCGATCCGCGGCCCGGCCTCCAGGACCACCGTCGATTGACCGCGACGGGCAAGGGCGTAGCCGCAGGCGAGGCCCACGGCGCCCGCCCCCACCACCACGGCGTCAAAGTCGAACCCGGACATGCCGCACGCCTAGCTGACCTGAGAGGGAAAGCAAGACATCACCGCTGTCCGGGGGCTCCTTGGGAGGGTGTTGCGCCGACGGGCGCATTCAGGGCACAAGCCTGCGCAGTCCCTCGCGGACCCCTTCCCGAAGGGAGGACAGATGCGCTTGAGCTGCAAGGAGGCCGCGTGCCTGAGACCCTGGACGCCATCGACGCCCGGATCCTGGACCTGATCCAGACCGACGCCAGCCTCTCCGTGGCCGAAATCTCCGACCGAGTGGGCCTGTCCTCGAGCCCCTGCTGGCGGCGGATCAAGCGCCTCGAAGAGGCGGGGATCATTCAGCGCCGGGTCACGATACTGGATCGTGAAAAGCTTGGGCTTTCCTTCGAGGTTTATTGCACCGTCAAGCTCGCCTTGCCGACCAAGGACAACCTGGAGGCCTTCGATCGGGCCATCGCAGACATGCCGGAAGTTGTGCAGTGCGCAACCGTGACGGGCGCCGCGGACTATGAACTTCGGATCGTCACCCGCGACATGCCAGCCTTCGACGCATTTCTGCGGGACAAACTCCTTTCGACCAGCCTGATCTCCAACATTGAGAGCCGGATCGTGGTCCGTTCGGTGAAGAACACCACCGCCGCCCCGCTTGGCCTCATAACGCCTTATCTGGCGAGGTGAGCGCCTGCGCAAACCCCGGACCGCAGGTTCAGGAGGGCCTGCCGAGGCTCCGCCGGGTCTTCAGAAGGTAATCGAGGCCGGTCCATAGCGTCAGGAAGGTCGCCAGCCAGACCAGATAGATAGGCGCTGCAGGCGGCAGGCCGGGCAGGACGCCCACCCCCAGCATGGCGGCGAGTGCGACAAGCTGAACGGCGGTCTTGGCCTTGGCGAGCGGCGTCACAGGCAGCTTCAGGTCGCGGGCGGCGGCGACCTCCCGAAGGGCGCTGACGGCGAACTCCCGGAACAGGATCAGCCCGGCTGGCAGGGCGAAGGCCGGACCCGCACCCGCCGCCAGAAGGCCGACAATGGCGCCGCAGACCAGGATCTTGTCGCCGATCGGGTCGAGGATGGTTCCCCAGACGGTGACCGCATCGAACCGGCGGGCGAACCATCCGTCGAGGAAGTCCGTCACCGCAGCGATGACGAAGGCCCAGAAGGCGAAG
>JBJTFE010000317.1:0-4107 GCA_046093265.1 Phenylobacterium sp.
GCGAGAGTGCGCCGAGAAGCGGAGTATGCCCCTGCCCCGCCCGCCTCGAGCCGTCATCTTCGACATGGATGGCCTTCTGTTCGATACCGAGACCCTTTACCGCGACGCCCTGGGCGCCGCCGCCCGGGGGATGGGCCGGGATATGCCCGAGCCGGTCTTCCACAGCCTCATCGGCCTGCCGGGCGAGGCCAGCCGGCGTCTGCTTCTGGACCACTTCGGCGAGGATTTCGATGTTGACGGCCTGTGGGATGCTTCTGCGGAACACTTCCACGCCCTCGCCCGAGGCCAGGACTTCCTGAAGGCGGGCGTGCGGGAGGTCCTCGACCTGCTGGACGCCCTGTCCCTGCCCCGGGCCATCGCCACATCTTCCCGGCACGAAGACGTCGCCTTCAACCTGGGCCGGCATGGTCTGGAGGGCCGTTTCCACGCGGTGGCGGCGCGTGGTGACTACCCCCGGGGCAAGCCGCACCCCGATCCCTTCCTGGTGGCGGCGGGGAAGCTGCAGGTGGACCCGGCTGGCTGCCTGGCCCTGGAGGACAGTCACAACGGCGTCAGGTCCGCCGCCGCCGCCGGGATGATGACGGTGATGGTGTCGGACCTGCTGGCCGCGACCGAAGAGATGGAGGCCCTGTGCGCCCGCATCGTGGACGACCTGCACGCGGCGGCGGATCTCGTCCGGCGCAGCCACGGGGCCTGAGCCCTCAGTCGCGGACGAATTCGGCCGCGGAAAAGCCCATGAAGTAGAGGGCGGCGGTCAGGTCGGCGTGGTCGATCTGGGCGTCAGCCTGGGCGGCGACGACGGGCTTGGCGCGGTAGGCCAGCCCGAGGCCGGCGGCGCCGATCATGGCGAGGTCGTTCGCGCCGTCGCCGATGGCGGCGGTTTCTGCAAGGTCGAGGCCCAGGCGCCCGGCTTCGGAGACCAGCGCAGCGAGCTTGGCCTCGCGGCCGAGGATCGGTTCCTCAACGGCGCCTGTGAGGTGGCCCTCGGCAACCACGAACCGGTTGGCGCGGTCCTCGTGGAAGCCGGCCTGGATGGCGACGCGGCGGGTGAAGAAGTCAAAGCCGCCCGAGACCAGAACGCAGCGCGCGCCCGAGGCGGCCAGCGTGCGCACGAAGGTCCGGGCGCCGGGGTTCAGGCGAACCCGTTTCGCATAGGCCTGCTCGAGCTGGGACTCCGGCAGGCCCGCCAGCATGGCGACGCGCTCGCGAAGGGCCCCCTCGAATTCCAGTTCGCCGCGCATGGCCCGCTCTGTGATGGCCGCCACCTCGGCCTTGCGCCCGGCGAAATCCGCCAGCTCGTCCAGGCACTCGCAGGCGATGATCGTGCTGTCCATGTCCGCCAGAAGAAGGCGCTTGCGACGCCCGGCCAGGGGCTGCAGCGCCAGGTCGACCGGCAGGTCGCCGATCGCCCGTCGGGCGACCTCCGAAGGGCCCCGGGGGGCGTCGGCCTCAAGGACAAGGTCCCGGGCGTTGGGGCCCGGAGCGAATGTCGACTTGACCGGGAAGCCTTGGGCTGCGAGCCCTTCCGCCGCCCGGCCGGCGGCGAGGCGGGTGACTTCGGCGTCCACGCCGACGAGTGTGAGCACGAGATCCATGGCGTCCCGCATCTGGCTCATCGCCGGCCCGACGGCAAGCGGCAAGTCCGCCCTGGCCCTCCGGCTGGCCCGGAAGGTCGGGGGTGAGATCCTCGGCGCCGACGCCCTCCAGATCTACCGGGACCTGCCGGTGCTGACGGCGGCGCCCGGCGAGGACGACCTCGCGGCCGCGCCGCATCACCTGGTCGGGACCGTGGACGCGGCGGAGCCCTGGTCGACCGGCCGGTGGCTTTCGGCGGCGCGGGACGTCATCGACCGCCTGACGGCAAAGGGAACCGACGTGATCGTGGCCGGCGGAACGGGGCTCTACTTCGAGGCCCTGGTGAACGGTCTCGCCGACATCCCGGCGGTTTCCGCCCACGTTCGGGCGCAGGCCGGCGAGGACTACGCCCGGCTCGGCGAAGCGGCCTTCCGCCAGAGACTGGCTGGGGTCGATCCCGCCGCCGCCGACCGGATCCTGCCGGGCGACCGCCAGCGCCTCTGCCGGGCCTGGGAGGTCTTCGCGGCCACGGGACGCGCCCTCAGCGCCTGGCAGTCCGAAACCTCGGGGGGCCTGCCGGCCGGGAGCTGGAGGGGCGTCCGCCTCATGCCCCCCCGGGAGGCGCTCTACAGACGATGCGACGCCCGGTTCGCGGCCATGATCGCCGGCGGGGCGGTGGAGGAAGTCCGGGCTCTTGTCGACCGTCGCCTCAACCCCGCCCTGCCCGCCTGCAAGGCCGTGGGCGTCCGCCCCCTGGCCGCCTTCCTGGCGGGCGACGCCTCGCTGGAGGCCGCCATCGCCGACGGCCAGAGGGAGACCCGCAACTACGTGAAGCGCCAGGAGGTCTGGCTGAGGGGCCGGATGGCCGACTGGCCGGTGATCACCGATACCGACCCCGAGGCGCAATGGAGGTCATTTCTTGCGCTGACCCCCGACTTGACGCCCTGAAAGGGGCATGGCACTAGCGTTTGCAACTGTTTTCAGAGACGACACATGCTTCGCATCCTCGTACTTGCCAGGCGGCCTGCCGCGGACTGACCCCGTCAGCCGCGACTGGTCGCACACGCCAAGGCCCCTCGAGGGCCTTTTTTGTTGCCCAAGCCCCCTTCGGATCCGGACCCCATGACCGCCCAGACCCTGACCCCGACCGCCACAGACACCGAGACCCTGACGGGCGCCGAGATCGTCGTGCGCGCCCTGGTGGATCAGGGGGTCGAGGCGCTGTTCGGCTATCCCGGCGGGGCGGTCCTGCCCATTTACGACGCCCTGTTCAACGAGCCGCGCCTGCAGCACGTGCTGGTCCGGCATGAGCAGGGGGCGACCCACGCGGCGGAGGGCTATGCGCGCTCGACGGGCAAGCCGGGCGTGGTGCTGGTCACGTCTGGGCCGGGCGCCACCAATGCGGTGACCGGGATCGTCGACGCCCTGATGGACTCGATTCCCCTGGTCGTCATCACCGGCCAGGTCGCCACCCACCTGATCGGCACCGACGCCTTCCAGGAGTGCGACACGATCGGCATAACCCGGTCGATCACCAAGCACAACTACCTGGTCAAGGACACGGCCGACCTGCCGCGGGTGATGCACGAGGCCTTCCACATCGCCACCTCCGGCCGGCCGGGACCGGTGGTCATCGACATTCCCAAGGACGTCCAGTTCGGCAAGGCCGCCTACCAGGGTCCGTCCGAGGTGGTCCACGCGCACAATTACCGGCCGCGGACCCAGGGCGATCCGGCGCGCATCGCCGAGGCGGTGCAGATGATCGCCAATGCGCGCCGGCCGATCCTCTACACGGGCGGGGGGGTCATCAACGCCGGCCCCCGGGCCTCGGCCCTGCTGCGCGAGTTCGCCGCCCTGACCGGCGCGCCCGTGACCTCGACCCTGATGGGCCTGGGCGCCTTCCCGGCGTCCGACGACAAGTGGCTGGGCATGCTGGGCATGCACGGCAGCTTCGAGGCCAACAACGCCATGCACGACTGCGACGTCATGGTGGCCATCGGCGCGCGCTTCGACGACCGGGTGACGGGCAAGCTGGACGCCTTCTC
The DNA here is from genome assembly GCA_046093265.1 of Phenylobacterium sp. GTDB lineage: Bacteria > Pseudomonadota > Alphaproteobacteria > Caulobacterales > Caulobacteraceae > Phenylobacterium. The sequence goes on from JBJTFE010000317.1 coordinate 3,621, forward strand.
GCCGGGCTCGCGCAAGATACACATCGACATCGACCCGTCCTCGATCTCCAAGAACGTCCGGGCCGACATCGGCATCGTCGGCGACGCCGCCAGCGTGCTGGAGGACATGATCGCCGTCTGGAAGGCCCGGGGCCTGTCCGGCGACGGCGCGGCCCTGTCGGAATGGTGGCGCCAGATCGACGCCTGGCGGGCGCGGAATTCCTTCCGCTATGCGCCCTCGGCCGACACCATCAAGCCCCAATACGCCATCGAGCGGCTCTACGCCCTGACGCGCGACAAGGACGTCTACGTCACCACCGAGGTGGGCCAGCACCAGATGTGGGCGGCCCAGTTCTTCCACTTCGACGAGCCCAACCGCTGGATGACCTCGGGCGGCCTGGGCACCATGGGCTATGGCCTGCCGGCGGCGGTGGGCGTGCAGCTGGCCCACCCGAACAGCCTGGTCATCGACATCGGCGGCGACGCCAGCGTGCAGATGACCATGCAG
>JBJTFE010000318.1:0-5169 GCA_046093265.1 Phenylobacterium sp.
GGCCGAGGCCTAGGTTCTGGACGGCGCTCCGTTCCGGTTCCGTTTCGCGTCGGGCTGGGGTAGTCCACCCGGGTGAACCTTCCGCCCGCCCTGATTGTCCTGCCGGGTCCCAAGGCCGCCTTGGCGGAGGGGGACGGCGCGCGCGTGGTGCGGCCGCCGGAGGCGCGGGATCACTTCCGGGACGCAGGGGTCCTTGTCGTCCACGCCGCCCTGACCGCCCGGAGGCTAGGCCTCGAGGCGCCGCCTCGCACCTCTCGGCTCCTCGACGTGCTGGAACTCTTCGCCTTCGTCCGGCCCGGAGCCTTTACGGCGCCGTCGGCGGCGGGGCTCGCCCTCGCCCTCGGCGAGCCTGAACCCGCAGGACCCGTCCAGATGGCTGAGGCCCTGCGCCGGGTCGCCGAACGGCTTCTTCAGGACCTCGCCGAGACCCCGACCCCCTCTCGCGAGGAGGCCCTGGCCCTGGCCGAGACCCTGGCCCGCGCCGGCTGGGCCTGGGGAGAGGCTGTGGTCGGCGCCCTGCGCAGCCGCCCGGTCAGCAACGCCTTCCGAAGCTCAGGCCTTGATGTCTGGACCCGGCTCGAAGAGTGGGAGGATCCAGGACCGGCGGGAGAGCCCGGCGACGCGCCGGTCACGGCCGAGGCCGCCGTCCGCCGCCTCGGCGTCCTTCTGGAACGGGCGCGCCTCGAGGAGGACCGCACCGCCCAGGCCGAGTACGCCCGCGAGGCCGCCTTCGTCTTCCAGCCTCGGGAGCGCGAGGGCCAGCCGCGCATGCTGCTGGCCGAGGCCGGCACGGGGGTCGGCAAGACCCTCGGCTATCTCGCCCCCGCCTCCGCCTGGGCGGAGATGAATGGCCCGTCCGTCTGGATCTCCACCTACACCCGCGCCCTTCAGCGGCAGATCGAACGGGAGAGCGCGGTGCTCTTCCCCGATCCGGCGGAGCGGGGCCGCAGGGCGGTCGTCCGCAAGGGGCGAGAGAATTACCTGTGCCTGCTGAACTTCCAGGACATGACCAACGCCGCCCAGCTGGGCGCCGGGGACCTGGTGGGCCTGGGACTGACGGCGCGCTGGATCCGGGCCTCCCGGGACGGCGACATGACCGGGGGCGAATTCCCGGCCTGGCTGCCGGGCCTGTTCGCCGGCCCCGCCGCTGGCCAGGCCGCCGCCGCCAACCTGGTGGACCGGCGCGGCGAGTGCATCCACGCCGGCTGCCCGCATTACCGGACCTGCTTTGTGGAAAAGGCGATCCGCGCCTCCCGACGCGCCGACATCGTCATCGCCAACCACGCCCTGGTCATGGCCCAGGCCGCCTTCGACGGCGCCCGCGCCGGCCGGGGCGCGCCCGAGGACGCCGAGTCCACCTGCCTGCGCCGCGTGGTCTTCGACGAGGGCCACCACCTGTTCGACGCGGCGGACTCCGCCTTTTCCACGGCCCTGTCCGGTCAGGAGGCCGTGGAGCTGAGGCGCTGGATCCGGGGGTCGGAACGGCGCGGCCGTCGGGGCCGGGGGCTGGAAGCCCGGGTGGGCGACCTCGTGGGGGCGGACGGTCCGGCGCGGGAGGCGCTGAAGGCCGTCCTCCACACCGCGGGCCAGCTTCCCTCGGAGGGCTGGAGCGCCCGCATCACGGGGGCCGAAGGCGCCTCTGCGCAGGGACCGGTGGAGGCCTTCCTTGCCGCCATGACCGTGCAGCTCAGGGCCAGGAGCGATGCGGCGGACCCCGCCTGCGCCGCCCGGCCGGCCCTGGCCGAAGTTGTGGCGACTGGCCGCGCCGCCGCCGCCGCCCTGGCCGCCATCGAGGCCCCGCTGCTGGCCCTGACCCGGACCTTGGAGGACCTGCTGGACCAGGGCGCCGAGACCCTGACCGGGCCCGAGCGCGGGCGCATCGAGGGCGTGCTGAGGGGCCTGGATCGCCGGGCCCGCATGACCCTGCCCGCCTGGCGCGGCATGATGGCCACCCTGGAAGAGGAGATAACGGAAGTCGACCCGGAGGCCGACTTCGTCGACTGGTTCGAGGCCACGGTGATCAATGGACGCTGGGTGGACGCCGCCTTCCGCCGCCACTGGGTCGACCCCACCGAGCCGCTTGCAGGCGCGGTCCTGGAGCCGGCGCACGGAGTCCTGGTCACCTCCGCGACCCTGACCGACGCCGCGGCAGAAGACCCCTTCGACCTGGCGGAACTACGGTCGGGCGGACGTCGCCTCGCAGCGCCGCCCCATCGCCTGAGGCTGGCCTCCCCCTTTGACTACCCGACCTGCGCCCGCGCCTTCGTGGTGACGGACGTCAGCAAGAACGACGCGCGCCAGGTCTCGGCGGCCATGCGCGAGCTGTTCCTGGCGGCGGGCGGCGGCGGGCTGGGCCTCTTCACCGCCATCCGCCGGCTGCGGGCGGTGCACGAGCAGATCGCCGCCCCCCTGGGCGACCGGGGCCTGTCGCTCTACGCCCAGCACGTCGATCCCCTGGAGGTGGGCGCCCTGGTGGACATCTTCCGGGCCGAGGTCGACTCCTGCCTCCTGGGCACGGACGCGGTGCGGGACGGGGTGGACGTACCAGGCCGCAGCCTGCGCCTGCTGGTCTTCGACCGGGCGCCCTGGCCCCGGCCCGACCTGCTGCACAAGGCCCGCCGGGCGCGTTTCGGCAATGGCTGGGACGACGCCATCGCCCGCGGCCGGATCGCCCAGGCCTTCGGCCGGCTGATCCGCCGTCAGGACGACAAGGGGGTCTTCGTCATGCTGGACGCGGCCACCCCCACCCGCCTGTTCGCCGCCCTGCCCGAGGGGGTCGAGGTCCAACGACTGACCCTGGTGGAGGTCCTGGAGGCCACGCGGGGCTTCCTGGCCAAGGGCTGAGCGCTGGACTCAGGTCGCGGGCCTGCCCATGCTGTCGCCGCTCGGGGAGGCGACATGCTGCGACAGAAGGTTCTGGTGCTCTACCTGGCCAACTCGGCGCTGGATTCCGCCGTGGTGGGCTGGTCCCTGTTCGACGGGACGGGGCAGACCCGGCGCATGGCCGGGGACGAGGACGCCCCGCCCTACGCCACCGGCCTGCACGCCCTGCGCGACGGCTGGCGCCTGATCCAGGCCTCGCCCCTCCTGCCGCACGCCCGGGGCGAGGAGTTCGACCTCGCCTACCTCAAGTACGAGTTCCTGTTCGAGCAGATCGTGGAGATCCCCGCATGAACGAACTGCCCCTGCTGAACGCCGAGGCCATGGCGACCTTCGCCGCCCGCGGTTTCCTGCGCTTCGACGGCGTCGTACCGCAAGACATCAACCGCCAGTTCCTGGAAGAGATGGGCGACATCGCCCCGCCCGAGCCGGGCAAGAAGATGATGCGCACCTATGGCGAGATGCTGGCCCGCGCCGGCCTGCCCCAGACCGCGGCGGGGGTTCCCCTGGCCCAGGCCTATCCCGAGGGCTCGGCGGTCGCCCGCCTGCTCGCCCTGCCCGCGGTGGCCGGCGCCATCCGCAGCCTGGTGGGCGAGGACCCGGTGTTCGACCACCACTTCCTGCACGTGACCTTCCCGCCCGCCTACCACGAGGCCAGCGGCGGCGAGAACGTCTCCCAGCACTACCACCAGGACTCGACCATCGACCCGCGCCGGGCCTTCGACATCCAAATCATGTACTACCCCCACGCGGTGACCCGGGACATGGGCGGCACGCGGTTCCTGCCCGGCAGCCACCTGCGCAAGGTCAGCGAGGCGGCCATCGCCCGCTACCAGAACATCCGCGGCCAGCAGCACATGGTCTGCGAGGGCGGGACCCTGCTCTTCCTGCATTCCGGCATCTGGCACGGCGGCGGGGTCAATCATTCCGACCGGACCCGGACCATGTTCAAGGTGCGAATCAACCCTTCGCGGTCGCAGGTCCGGCAGTTCGACGTCTCGACCCTTAAGCCCCAGGAGGCCCAGCGCCCGATCTTCTACCTCAAGGGGCCCCTGCCCCCGTCGGTGGAGCAGATCCTGATGACCCAGGAACCCTGGTACGAGAACGACACCGGCCGGCTGGAACTCCTGAACCGGGTGAAGCTGTGGCGCTACCTGACGGGCGACCCGGACTACGACGCCGACTACTGGGCGACCCGGATCGAGAATCTCGCGGAGGCGTGAGGGGCGGTCATGGCGCAGTTTGACATTTTGGCGCAGTGGATCAAGTAAGGGCAGCACTCCCCTTGTTGGGGAGGACGGCCTCGATCCGCTCCGAAATGATCTTTCCCAATCCAGAGCGCCGTAAACTGGTTTGCTTGGGAGTCGAGCAGGGCCGTGCCCTTTGAAGCGGGATTCCCGCAGCTGCTCTGGTGTGATAATGGAGTTAGACTCGGAACAGCGCAGAGGGTGTGAACCCGCCTGCGCCGCTGCTCCCTGCCGCTTATTGGGAAGGGGCGCGCGATGGGTGCCGATTTAAGGCCGCTACCTTTCCTTCTCAGGGGTCTGGGGTAGCGGCCTTTCCTATTTTTCCTCGCCCCGAACGCCGGCCGGCGTTTCGCTCGGGGCTCCAGACCCTCCTAGACATCATCTTCGCCTCCAATCGAATCTCTTGTAGCGCGCCCGACTAGGTTAATCAAGCTATATCTTGACTTCCGTACGGTTTTAGCTCATATGAAGCTATACCTGTCCGGTTTAGCCGGGCGTTGGATAGAGGACGTTAAGCCAGATGGCCCGCATTCGCAGCCCGAACTACCCGCAGCTCAGCTTGGGCGAGGCGCTCGAACGAGTTCGTAAGATTCACGCCAAGGAGAACCATTTGGCAGCGCCGCGCGATATCATCGCGAAGCATCTCGGTTACGGCGGGATGAACGGCGCATCGGCCAAGGCAATATCAGCAATCGTCAAGTATAATCTCCTGGAGGAGATCGGTGGCGATAAGATGAAGGTCTCGCCTCTCGCGCTGAGCATTCTCTTTCCAAAGGATGCCCGCGAAAGAGGGGAAGCCATCCGCCGGGCGGCATTGTCACCCGCTCTCTTTTCCGACATCGAGTCGGAATGGGAAGGGCACAAGCCGAGCGACGATAGCCTACGCTCATTCCTCATCCGGCGCAGCTTCACGATCGACGCTGTAGAGCGCGTTATCGAATCTTATCGAGAGACGATGGCGTTTTTGGAGCAAGAGATCGGTGCACACGACCCCTCCCCTCTAAACCGCGACGCGAAAGAAGCGGAGGCGACCATGCAAGAG
>JBJTFE010000319.1:0-12224 GCA_046093265.1 Phenylobacterium sp.
CCTCCCAGGCCTCTCTGGCGGCGACCTGATGGGGCTTCAGCCCCTTGATCGGCCAGCCTTTCGGGGTGATCCAGCGGCGGGTCTCTCGTGATGTGATGAGGAGAACCTCGGGTGACCCCCCGATCGTACGACGCCACGCCAGTGCGGCGTACTGCGTCAGGCGTTGCGAGCGCGCCTTCACAGAACGGGGGGAGACCCTGTCCTTGCCGGGCGGGCCTGACGTCATGCGCCCTCCAGGGAAAGCCGATGAGGCTCTGAGTCCCGCTGAGTCGCCGCCCGAGCGCAAGGCCCCAGTGCGATCGGAGCTGAGCCTAGAGGCCTTGCCCATCGCGTCCGCATGTGACACCCCGCCCCCAACAGCCGAGCGAGACTGACATGACCGAACCTCATCCTGCCTCTGTTTACGATCTGGCGCATCAGGACCAAACCGAAAACCTCGCGACCTTCGCCATACTGGTGGATAACGAGCCCGGCGTTCTGCACCGGGTGGTCGGCTTGTTCGCCGCCCGGGGCTACAACATCGAAAGCCTGACGGTCGCTGAAACGGACCGTAACGCCCACACCAGCCGGATTACGATTGTGACCCGCGGGGCGCCCCAGGTTCTTTCACAGATCGAGGCTCAACTGCAGAAGATGGTGGCGACCCGCCACGTGCAGGACGTCACTCGCGACCCGAACGGCCTGGAGCGCGAACTCGCCCTCGTCAAGGTGCATGGTCAGGGCGCCGAACGGGTGGAAGCGCTGCGCATCAGCGAGATTTTCCGGGCCCGCGTTCTCGACACCACCATCGACAGCTTCATCTTCGAGGTGACGGGGGCGTCTTCGAAGATCGACAGGTTCATCGAGCTTATGCGGCCGCTCGGGCTCGTGGAGCTGGCGAGAACCGGCGTGCTTTCCATCGCCCGAGGCCCTGCTGTCTGAGCGTGCAGGACCCAGGGCCGCAGCAAGGCCCTGGCGGGGAAACCGTCAGGAGAGCAGGCGGACCCTGTATACGAGCCCCGCGAGGGCGGCGCCCACCGTGGGTGCGAGGAAGAAGAGCCAGAGCTGGGACAGCGCCTGACCCTGTGCGATCACGGCCGGACCGAAGCTGCGCGCCGGATTGACCGAAACGCCGGTGACCTGAATCCCCACAATGTGAATGACAGCCAGGGTCACGCCGATGGCGAGGCCGCCGAAGCCCGGGGCGGCCCGGTCCGAGGTCGAGCCCAGAACGACCATGACAAACAGGAAGGTCATTACGGTTTCAAAGACCAAAGCCGACATCAGGCCGTACTCGCCCAGATATCCCGGCCCCCAACCATTCTGCCCGAGGTTGGCCGTGGATCCGGCTATCACGGCCAGGAGGGCCGCGCCGGCGAGGGCTCCGGCGAACTGCGCCATCCAGTACAGAACCATGTCCTTGAAGCTCAGGCGACCGGCGATAAAGGCCGCGAGGCTGATCGCCGGATTGATGTGGCAACCTGAGATGGCGCCGAGGCCATAGGCCATGGCCACGACAGCTCCACCGAACGCCATCGCCACCCCGAGCTGGCCGACATTGTCCACGCCCGCCAGGACGGCCGCGCCGCAGCCGAACAGCACGAGCGTCAGTGTTCCCAGAAACTCCGCGATCAATTTGGTCAAGGCAGCCTCCCTTTTCGTGAAGGTTGACCCAAAACGGCGACAACGTGAATAGCGAAAGCGATGTGTTCGATCTCACGGACACAGCGTCATCAGCTTTCCGACATTGAGAAATCCACCAGCAGCACTATATTCCAGTTGTCCGGTTCACCGGACTATGGGGATAAACGCGCACGAAATAAGCGGACTGGACCCGGGTGCGATTCCCGGCGGCTCCACCAAGATCCTTCCCTCGCGCAGGCGGGGAGATGCGGGGCCGATCAGCATCGACAGACGTGTAAAGGTGTTGCTTTCTCCCGGCCTGGCCCACCGTTTCGGGCTTTAAACTAACTGCGAACGATAACTTCGCTGAAGAAGTTCGTCTGGCCGCGTAAGCGACCCGACGGGTTTCGACCTGAAGTCCTGGCGTCTTAGCAGCGTCAGGCGGGGCCGGGAGGGGGCCTGGCAACAGAACCCCTCCACCTTTGCGCACGTCGCCGCTCTTCGCGCGCCCCCATCGGACACCCCGGCCTCGGAATGACGATAGGCGATGTCCGCTGCAGAGACTGGCGACCAGTTCCCACGGCACAAAACGGTTTTCACTTTTGCGGAAGGCGATCTAGTTTGGCGTAGTCCAAGCTCCGGTCGGGAAACCCATGGCCCAGGATCCACCCTCGAAAGATCTGATGAATTACGAGGCTATGGCCCAGGAAGCCCTGCGCGGCGTCGTGAAGTCTGCCCTGCAACGCGCAAGCGCGCCGGGTGGACTGCCGGGCGCGCACCACCTTTATCTGACGTTCAAGACTGCGGCGTCCGGCGTTGAAGGTCCCGAGGACCTGCTTTCAAGGTACCCGGACGAGATGACGATCGTCCTGCAGCACCAGTTCTGGGATCTGGACGTGGGGGATGAGGCGTTCGGGGTGACCCTGAAGTTCGGCGGCCGTCCCCAATCGCTTGTGGTGCCATATGTGGCGCTGACCCGATTTTACGATCCCAGCGTGCAGTTTCTTCTGCAGTTCGACGCCGGGGAGCCGACGGACAAAGTCGCCACCGCAAGGCGCGCGACTGAACCCCTCCAAGCGCCTGCTCTTGCGGAGGGCGAGACGCCCAACGTGGTTTCTCTGGACCATTTCAGGAAGAAGTGAGGCCTCTGCGTGTCTGACAAAGCTTCAGAAGCCCTCGCGGCGGCGCCTCCGGAAGCACTCTCCGACGAGGCGCTTCTCGCCCGGTTCCAGCGGTCAAAAAACCAGCCGACAGGGTCTCAGACGCTTGGCTTCAGGATCATGGCGGTCCACCAGGGCGATAAGTCCGTGGAAGTCGCATTCGAGGCGCGGGCGGACCTTCATTTGAACCCGATGAAGCAGGTTCAGGGAGGCTATCTGTGCGCCATGCTGGATGAGTGCATGTCGGTGGCTTGCATGGTCGCCTCCGGCATGACGCATGTCGCGCCGACAGCGGAGATGAAGACCTCGTTCCTGCGTCCGGCCCTGCCGGGCCCGATCCGCGGGGTGGGGCGGGTGGTCAAGTGGGGCCGGACCCTGGCCTTCACAGAGGGCGAGCTCTACGATCCCGAGGGGCGGCTTCTCGCCAAGGCGACGGGTACGGCGGTGCCGGTGCCCTTCAAGTCCTACAAGAGCTAGATGCGCGCCCGGGCTCTTCAGTTCCTGCTGATTTTCGCGCTTCTGCAGGTCTGGGCGCCGGTCGCCTCGGCGCAAACCTCATTCCGAAATTGGAGCGCCCTGGTCGTCGCCGGCGACTGGAAGGGTTCGCGCGGCGGTCCCACCGAGGCGTTTGACAACGCCCGTCGCGATGTGGCCGCAGAACTCGTACGGCTGGGTTTCGATCCCGCGAACCTGCTCCAGCTCTCGGTGCATCCCGAGCAATACACGCGGGAACGCCTTGAGAAGTCGGATATCCGGGCGATCTTCGAAGCGATGACCCGACTGACGGCTCGGGCGCAGGAGGGATGCCTCGTCTATATGACCTCACACGGCGCGCCACAGGGCGTTGTGGTCGACCAGGCGATTCTTCCACCCGGGATGCTGTCGGAGATTCTCAACCAGACCTGTGGAACGCGTCCGACGATTGCAATCATTTCCGCCTGTTTCTCCGGCGTCTTCGTTCCTGACCTTGGGACGCCTAACCGGATGGTCCTGACTGCGGCGCGCCCCGACCGGACATCCTTTGGGTGCGGTGAGTCCAATCGCTACCCTTTCTTTGACGAATGCTTCCTGCAGAGCACGGGATCGGCCCGGGATTTCCCGTCGTTGGCGGCGCTCGTGCGGACGTGCGTTTCGGACCGTGAGGTTCGAGAAGGTGTGCGCCCGCCGTCGGAGCCACAACTCTACATTGGCCCGGAACTGCGCCCGATCCTTCCTCTTTACGCCTTCCCGCGCAGGGCGCCGCCGTGAGCCCCAAAGGGCGGTTGAGGGGGGTGGCTGGCGTCCTTCTGCTCTTGGCCTGCCTCGCCCTTTTCCCGGGCCCGTCGCTGGGTCAGACCGGCCGGGTCACGGCCCTGAAGGCCAAACGGCAGCCCCCCGTCGAAACCCCGCTCCCCGGCCTCCGGACGCCTGCCGAGCTGGAGGCCTATGTCGATGGCGTCGTCGGCGACGCGTTGGTTGAGGACCACATCGTCGGCGCCACAGTGGCCATTGTGCTGGGGGATCAAGTTCTCCTGAAGAAGGGCTACGGCGCCGCAGGCCTGTCGCCCTGGAGGCCCGTGGATCCTGACAAGACCCTCTTCCGGCTGGGGTCCGTCTCCAAGACCTTCACCTGGCTGACCGTCCTAAAGGAAGCCGAGAGCGGTCGGCTCCGGCTCGACGCGCCGATAAACGCCTTCCTGCCACCCGCACTGAGTGTTCGCGACCAGGACCGCTATGGAAAAGTCACGCTTCTGAACCTGATGTCGCATTCAGGCGGCTTTGAGGACAGGACCCTCGGCCATCTCATTGAGCGTGATCCGGATCAGATCAGAAGTCTGGAGGACTATCTTCGCCAGGAGCGGCCGCGTCGGGTGCGTGCGGTCGGTGAGGTCTCGAGCTATTCGAACTATGGCGCCGCGCTGGCCGGGGAAGCCGCAGCAAGGGTGTCGGGCAAGACCTTCGAGAACCTGTCGGAGGCCAGCCTCTTCGCGCCCTTGGGAATGACGCGGACGACGTTCCGAGAGCCGAGACCTCCGCGGGCCGGGCTTCCGGCGCCGATGCCGGCGGCCCTTGCGGCGGATGTCTCAGCCGGCTTCGCCTGGACAGGGTCCGAGTTTCTGCCGGTCCCCTTTGAGTATGTTGGCCAGATCGCGCCCGCCGGTTCGGCATCGTCAACCGCTGGCGATATGGCGCGTTTCATGATCGCTCTGCTGAACGCCGGGCAGTTCGGCGAAGCTCGCATCTACGGCGATTTCACCGCCCGGTCCCTTCGACAGCCCCTTCGGCGAACACCCCCCGGCATCAACGGATGGCGACATGGCTTCATCGCCTACGACCTGCCGGGAGGCCTTTCGGGACTAGGACACGACGGGGCCACCTTGTCGTTCATGACCAACATGACCCTCGTCCCGGCGCTAGGGCTTGGCGTGTTTGTGAGCACGAACACGGATACGGGCCGGGCCCTTACCCAGCGGCTGGCGGATCGGGTTGTCGAGAGACTCAGCGGGCAGACGGTTGCCTGGCCCAGACCCGCCTCGCCGGAACTCGCGGCCGTAAAGCCGCTTTATGAAGGTCAATATCTCAGCAGCCGCCGGGCTTATGCCGGGCTTGAAGGCATGCTCGCGCGCCTGGACAATCAGCTACAGGTGAGCGTTACGGCTGAGGGCCGGCTGGTCACCCGGGCGGGCGGCAGGGTGCGGACCTGGGCGCCGGAGGGAACGGCGACGAGCGGAAGGTTCGTTTCCGACACAGGGTGGGAACGGCTTGTCTTCCTGCCTGGCGGTAGCCGGGCGGACCGGATACTGGTCTCGGACAACACCCAGATCTTCGAACGCACGCCGCTTTGGAGCCTTCCTGTTGTTCTCGGCGCCACGGCTGCAGGTGTGGGTCTTTCAGCCCTGGCAAATCTGACTTTCGTCCTTTTCCGAAGCCGGCGGGACTTCCGCCAGACCCATGTCCAGGCTCAGGCCGGAGTAATCCAGGGACTGCAATCCGTGCTCTGGCTCCTCGCGATCGGGCTCGCCATCTTCTGGAGAGGCAAGTCGAGCCCGTCGGATCTCCTCTTCGACTGGCCCGGCCTGCTCCCGCTGGCCGCATCGGCCTGCGCACTCATAGCCGGCCTCCTGAGCCTCGCTGCGGTCGTCCTGCTGCCCTTCGTCTTGCGAAGCGGGCGGAGGCTGGACAGCTGGACCCTCCGACGCCGGGCCGGATATGCGGCGCACGTGCTCCTGTCATTTGCCTGCGCGGTGCTTCTGGGACTTTGGGGCGGACTTTCGCCCTGGGCGGGATAGCCCGCCGGCTAGCCGCCAACAGAGCGCGTAAACCTCTCGTTTACCATCTACTGGGTAATTCCTGCCTATACACCGGCAGGAAATTCACACCGTGTTGCCGGCGGGGAGACTTCGGACCGTGAACGGGATCTTGGCCGCGCTGCAAAGGTTCGGACTGGGGCGTCTCGCCGCTTTCGCCGGAATCGGTATCGGAGTGGTCGCCGCTGTGGCGGCTGTGATGATGAACCTTGGAAGGCCGAACGCCCTTCTCTATTCGAACCTCGACCTCAAGGAAGCGGGGGAGATCACCAAGGCCCTGGACCAGGCCAACATCCGATACGAGGCCAAGGGCGATGGTTCGACCATCATGGTGGCGAGGGATGAGGTCGCCTCGACCCGCCTGATGCTCTCGGGCAAGGGACTGCCCACTGCAGGGTCTGTCGGCTACGAGATTTTCGATCAGTCAAGCGTGGTCGGACAGACCGACTTCGTGCAGCAGCTCAATCGGCAGAGAGCCCTGGAGGGCGAACTCGCGCGCACAATTCAGAGTCTCGACGGCGTGAGCTCGGCCAGAGTTCACCTTGTCCTGCCGAAGCGGGAGCTGTTCGAGGATGAGATACAGCAGCCCTCGGCGTCGATCAGCATTTCGGTCGGCGCCCGTGAGCCGACGCCGGATCAGGTGAGGGCGATCCAGAACCTCGTAGCGGGCGCCGTACCCAACATGAAGCCCGACCGGGTAACGGTGGTGGACCAGCACGCCAAGACTCTCTCTGGCGGCTCTGAGGGAGACGCTATGGCAGCGGACGGACGCAAGTCCGCTGTGGAGGCGCGCATCGCCAAGACCGTCAAGACCCTGGTGGAAGGCGTGGTCGGTCCGGGCAAGGCCAGGGTCAACGTCACCGCGGAGCTGGATCTTTCGCAGGTGACCATCCAGCAGGAGACCTTCGATCCCGACGGACAGGTGGTGCGCTCGGAAACCACGAACGAGGAGAACGCCAGCGAGAACCAGCCGACCCAGACGGGCCAGGTCACGGCCGCGGCCAACATTCCCGGAGCGCCGCCAAATCCCGATGGTCTGATCGCCTCGAACTCCGGTCGGACGGGCACCACGACAAACTACGATATCTCCAAGACCGTCCGGACCGAGGTGAAGGAACCCGGTCAGATCAAGCGGCTGTCGGTTGCGGTCGCCGTCGATGGGGTTACCGCGGCGCCCGGCAAGGACGGCAAGCCCGGGGCCTATACGCCGCGACCGGCGGCCGAGATGCAGAGGATCGAGCAGCTCGTCCGGACAGCGGTCGGCTTCGACCAGCAGCGCGGCGACCAGGTGACCGTGATCAACGTCCAGTTTCCAGGTGCGGACGGCCTCGGCGGCGGTGTTGTCACGGCAAATCCTCTCATGGGCTTCGACAAGAATGACCTCATGCAGGTCATCCAGTGGGTGATCCTGTTCATTGTAGCCCTGCTGACGCTCTTCTTCGTCGTGCGACCGCTCTTTGCGGGCGGGCTTGGGGGGCGAGGCGCAACCCGGCTGGTGACCACGGTCGACGGTCCAGCCATGATGCTGCCGGTTGACCCGTCCAGCGGCGAACCGCTGGCCTTGCCGGGGCCAGATCAGTCTGAGATGGAGCAGAGGATCGAGATCGCCCGGATTGAAGGTCAGGTGAAGGCCAGCTCAGTGAAACGGGTTGCTGAATTCGTCGAAGCGCATCCTGAGGAGTCGGTGGCGATGCTCCGCACCTGGCTGCATTCAACAACATGAGTCGGGGTCCTCGATCCGGTCCTGTAACCGACCCCTCGCAGCTGACGGGGCCGGAAAAGGCCGCCATCGTACTGCTGACCCTGGGCGAAGATCACACCGCCATCTGGCAGATGCTGGACGAGGGGGAGATCCGCGAAATCTCCCAGGCCATGGCGACGCTCGGCAACGTCAACTCCGGAGTCGTCGAAGCTCTCCTGGTCGAGTTTATCGCCAATGTGTCCGGCGGCGGCTCGATCATGGGCTCCTTCGAACAGACCCAGCGCCTGCTGTCCAGCTTCCTCGACCCGGACAAGGTCGACGCCCTGATGGAGGAGATCCGGGGTCCGGCGGGCCGGACCATGTGGGACAAGCTCGGGAACGTCAGCGAGAGCGTTCTCGCCAACTATCTCAAGAACGAGTACCCGCAGACCGTCGCCGTTGTCCTGTCGAAGATTCGGCCGGATCATGCCGCGCGCGTGCTGGGCGCCCTGCCCGAGGACTTCGCCATGGAGTGCATCACGCGCATGCTGCGGATGGAATCCGTCCAGCGCGAAATCCTGGACAAGATCGAGCAGACCCTCCGAACCGAATTCATGTCGAACCTGGCGCGAACGTCAAAGCGCGACAGCCACGAACTGATGGCGGAGATCTTCAACGCCTTCGATCGGGCGACGGAGACCCGGTTCATCTCCGCCCTGGAGGAACGCAGTCGCGACTCCGCCGAGCGGATCCGGGCGCTGATGTTCGTCTTCGAGGACCTCCTGAAGCTGGATCCGGGTGGTGTGCAGACGCTTCTGCGCGCGGTCGACAAGTCGGAACTCGGTCTGGCGCTGAAAGGGGCGTCGGAGGATCTTCGAAGCCTCTTCTTCTCAAACATGTCGGAGCGGGCCGCGAGAATCTTGCGGGAAGACATGGAGAACATGGGACCGGTCAGGCTGCGTGATGTCGATCAGGCTCAGATGAACATGGTTCAGATGGCGAAGGACTTGGCCCAGAAAGGCGAGATCATGCTGGCCGGCTCCAGCGGTGAAGACGAGCTGATCTACTGATGAGCGAGTCCCCCCTTGAGAAATTCAGCTTTGATACGGTCTTTGACGGACAGGGAAACGTCGTCACTTCGCGACCCCGTGCAAAGCGCTTTTTTTCCGCGGAGGAAGTCGAGACCCTTCGCGCCAAGGCTTTCGCAGAGGGCGAACAGAAGGCGCTGTCCGACATGGCGGCGCTTCAGGCCCGGGCGCTTGCGGACATCGCTCGCAGTGTTGATGTCGGCCTCGGAGACCTCGCCCGGGTGGCCCATGACCATCGCGAAGGCTCCGCCGCACTCGCGCTCGCATGCGCCAGATCCATCGCCGGCGAAGTTCTGGACCTCTTCCCGCGCGCCGCACTGGAGAAGGCTCTGGAAAGCCTCGCGCAGGAAATCGAGTCTGAGCCCCGCCTTCTGGTCTCGGTGGCGCCGGGAATGGGGGCGGGTCTTCAGGAGGCCCTCTCGGCTATGGCGGCCGCTCGCGGTTTTGCTGGCCAGATCCGGGTTCTGGAGGATGGCGCCCACGCCCCCGCCGCCTTCACACTGGATTTCGGCGATGGTTCGGCGACCTTCGATCCGGAGGACGCCGCCCGCCGTGTCGAGGAGGCCCTGAAGATCGCCCTCGCGACGGCAGGATTGAACGCTGAACCCCTCGGCTCCGGTGGAGGAAGCTAAGACACCATGAGTGACAACGAACTCGAACTCGACGAACTGGGCCCCGACGCAAATCCGGCGGACCCGGACATGGACAGCGGCGAGAAGACCGCGACAGACTTGGCGCCGATCTTCGACGTCCCGGTCTCGATCTCAGCCGTGCTCGGGCGAGCCACGGTCAGCGTGTCCCAGCTGCTGCAGCTCAATTCCGGCAGCGTTCTGGAACTGGACCGTCGCGTCGGCGAAGCCATCGACATCTACGTGAACAACAGGCTCGTGGCCCGGGGCGAAGTCGTGATCGTCGACGAGCGGCTCGGGGTGACCATGACGGAAATCATCAAGGACGGTGACGCCCAGGTCTGAAGACCGGGGTGACGCAACGGAGACGAAGACATGCGACTACTGGTCGTTGGACAACTGAACGGACAGATGGCCTCAGCCGTGAAGATGGCGATGTCCCAGGGCGCCAAGGTCAGTCACGTGGAGACCATAGCAGCCGCGACCCACGCGCTCCGGGCGGGTCAGGGGGCCGACCTCCTGCTCGTGGACTACAATCTCGATATCGCCGCCCTCATCGCGGCGAATGAGTCGGAGCGTATCCGGGCTCCGGTCGTGGCCTGCGGCGTCGATTCCGACGCCCGGAAGGCCGCAGACGCCATTCGGGCGGGCGCCAAGGAGTTCATTCCGCTCCCCCCCGAGGTGGAGATGATTGCGGCGGTGCTCGCCGCAGTTTCCGACGACAACCGGCCGATGATCGCGGAGGACCCCGCCATGCGCGCCGTCATCGCCATGGCCGAACAGGTCGCGCCATCGGAGGCCTCGATCCTCATCACCGGCGAGAGCGGCTCCGGCAAGGAAATCGTCGCCCGCCACGTCCACCAGAAGTCGCGCCGAAGCAGCAAACCCTTCATCTCGGTCAACTGCGCCGCGATTCCCGAAAACCTCCTCGAGAGTGAACTCTTCGGGCACGAGAAGGGCGCCTTCACCGGGGCGCTGGCGCGCCGGATCGGCAAGTTCGAAGAAGCGAACGGCGGCACACTTCTTCTGGACGAAATCTCCGAAATGGACGCCCGGCTTCAGGCCAAGCTGCTTCGGGCGATCCAGGAACGCGAGATCGACCGGGTTGGAGGCTCCCAGCCCGTCAAGGTGGACATCCGGATACTCGCAACGTCCAATCGGGACCTTTCGAAAGCGGTCGCCGATGGAAGTTTCAGAGAGGACCTGCTGTATCGACTGAACGTCGTCAACCTCCGGCTCCCCCCCTTGCGCGAGAGGCCGGGAGACATCCTCCCCATGGCGGACTTCTTCATTCGCAAGTATGCGGCCGCCAACGGCGTGCCTGCCCGCGCCCTTTCCGCGGAGGCGCGACGCAGGTTGCTCGCGCACAAGTGGCCGGGCAACGTCCGGGAGCTGGAGAACGCCATGCACCGGGCCGTCCTGCTGGCAAGCGGTTCTGAGATCGAGGAAACCGCGATCCGATTGCCGGACGGTCAACCCTTGGGATCCGGAGACGCCGCCGTCCGCACCGCGCAGGCGGCAGTCAATGCAGCGGAAGCGGTTTCCCGCGGCTTTGTCGGCCAGACCGTGGCCGCCATGGAACAGCATCTGATCATTGAGACGCTGGAGCATTGCCTCGGGAACCGAACCCACGCGGCCAACATACTCGGCATCTCGATCCGGACCCTTCGTAACAAGCTCAAGGAATATTCGGAGGCCGGTGTGCACGTGCCGGCTCCGCAGATGGGCGCGAGCACTGCCTGAGGTCATGACCGGTGACTGACACGACACTCGGCTCCGCCGCCCCGAAAAGGCTGTCCGCCAACCTGATCCTTCAATGGCTGAGCCGAGGCGAGGTCGCCCTTGCCCTGGGCGTCGTCTCGATCCTTGTCCTCCTGATCCTGCCGGTTCCGTCGTTCCTTCTCGACGCGCTCCTGGCGATCTCACTGGCCTCGTCCATCCTGATCCTGATGACCTCGCTGTTCATCAAGAAGCCGCTGGATTTCACGGCCTTTCCGACAGTGCTCCTCGTCACCACCCTTTTCCGGCTCGCACTCAACATCGCTTCGACCCGACTGATCCTTTCCCACGGTCACGAAGGCGTGCACGGGGCCGGCAAGGTCATTGAAGCCTTCGGCATGCTGATGACCGGGGGCAACTTCACGATCGGGATCATCGTCTTTGCAATCCTGGTGATTGTGAACTTCGTGGTCATCACCAGAGGCTCCGGCCGGATCGCTGAGGTCGCCGCCCGCTTCACGCTGGACTCGCTGCCCGGCAAGCAGATGGCGATCGACGCCGACCTCTCGGCCGGCCTGATCGACCAGGAGGAATCCCGCCGGCGCCGCAAGGAGCTGGAGCAGGAATCCACCTTCTTCGGGTCTATGGACGGCGCCTCGAAATTCGTCCGTGGGGACGCCATCGCCGGCCTGATCATCGTGGCGATCAACATCATCGGCGGCATCCTGATCGGGACGCTCCAGCATGGGCTGCCGCTCGGGCAGGCGGCCTCAACCTACACCATCATGACGATCGGCGATGGCTTGGTCACCCAGGTCCCGGCGCTGATCATCTCGATTGCAGCCGGCTTCCTGGTCTCCAGCGCCGGGGTGGACGGGACCACTGACAAGGCCCTGGTCAGCCAGCTGGCGATGAATCCAATCAGCCTGGGCATGGTTTCTGCGGCCTCGGGCGTGATCGCCCTGATTCCGGGCATGCCGGTGATCCCATTCGCCGTCCTGTCGATCGGCGCGGCCATACTGGCCTGGCGCCGATCGACCAAGGCCCAGCTGGATGAG
>JBJTFE010000320.1:0-14648 GCA_046093265.1 Phenylobacterium sp.
AGGCGGCGGTCGCCGCACCCTGAACCCGCCAGCGAAGGCGCGGGTGCTTGCAATTGACCGTCTGACGGTGGACCTTTGGCCCAAGCCCTCCAGAGCGGGGCGACAGAGGAGGATGAGACGACCATGGGCTGGAACTTCGGAGACATTCTCGACGCGGTAGGTCCCAACGTACCCCCGGAGGCGCCGGCCTTCATCCACGGGGCGCGGGTCATCAACTGGGGCGACGCCGTCCGGATGACCAATAACATGGCCCGGGGCCTGATCGCCCGAGGCGCCCAGCCGGGCGACAAGATCGCCATCTACATGCGTAACCGCCCCGAGTACCTGATGTCCGTTGCGGCGGGCTGGAAGGCGCGCCTGACCCACGTCAACGTCAACTACCGCTACACCCCCGAAGAGGTGTGGTACATCTTCGACAATTCCGACGCCCAGACAGTGGTTTACGCCAGCGAGTTCAGGGACGCGGTGGCGGAGATCCGGCCCCGCCTGCCCAAGGTGAAGACCTGGGTCGAGGTCAGCGAGTCGGGCGAGATCGCGCCCTTCGCCGAGCGGTTCGAGGCCCTGGGCGAGGAAGGCAATGGCGGTCCGCTGGACATCCAGCGCTCAGGCGACGACCAGTTCTTCATCTACACCGGCGGCACCACGGGCATGCCCAAGGGTGTGATGTGGACCCACCACGACATGCGGGAGATCACCCTTCAGGCGGCCCGCAAGTTGGGACCGGTGCCTGAGACCCTTGAGGAACTCGCCGAGGCCACCCGCCGCATGCCGGTGGGCTCCCGCATCCTGCCGGCGCCGCCCCTCATGCACGGCACGGGCCTCCTGACCTCCATGGGCACAATGATGTCCGGCGGCTGCGTCATCACGCTCGAGAAGCCGAACTTCGACGCCGAGGAGTTGCTGACGGCCATCGACGCCCATAAGCCCCAGACCCTGGTCATCGTGGGCGATTCCTTCGGCAAGCCGATCCTGAACGCCCTGAACGCCGCGCCGGGCCGGTACGATGTCTCCAGCATCCTGGCCATCGTCTCCTCCGGCGTGATGTGGAGCCACGAGGTCAAGAAGGGCATGCTCGAGCACATGCCCCAGGCCATGCTGAGCGACGGCTTCTCGTCCTCTGAAGCCCTGGGCATGGGCAACTCGATCATGACCAAGGACTCCGAGGTCCAGACCGCCAAGTTCATGCTGGGCGAGCGCTGCAAGGTGTTCGACGAGAACGACCAGCCGGTCGAGCCGGGGTCCGGCAAGTCGGGAATGGTGGCCATCGGCCCGCCGAACCCGCTCGGCTACTACAAGGACGACGAGAAGACCGCCCGGACCTTCCGGACCATCAACGGTGTCCGATACTCGATTCCGGGCGACTGGTGCATCGTCGAGGCCGACGGCACCCTGACCCTGCTGGGCCGCGGCTCGGCCTGCATCAACACGGCGGGCGAGAAGGTCTTCCCCGAAGAGGTCGAGGAGGCGCTCAAGACCCACCCCAGCGTCGAGGACGCCCTGGTGGTGGGGCTGCCGGATGAGAAGTGGGGCCAGGCCGTGACCGGCGTCGTCCGCCTCGCGGAGGGCGCGAGTCTGGACGAGGAAACCCTGCGCGCCCACGTCCGCAAGAGCCTGGCGGGCTACAAGACGCCCAAGCGCGTTGTCTCGACGGAACAGTCGATCCGCGCCAGCAATGGCAAGGCCGACTATGCGACGGCGAAGAAGATCGCAGAGACATCCCCGGTGTGAATCCGAGGGCTCAGCGCCGGCGCACCTCCATGGGGTAGCCGGCGCGCGAGGCCCCCGCCGCCCGGTCCAGGTCGGCCCATCCGGAAGCTTCGCCTGACAGGGTCGCGCGCCAGAAAGCCGACTGCAGGGCGCGCAGGCGGCCCGCCGCCTTGCCCAGCACCGGGTTGCTGTCCGGCGCATCGAAGTCCCCGTGCCGGAACCCGTCCAGGATCGCGGCGTACTTTCGTCCGGACGGCGCTCGGTCGAAGGCCTCCAGCCGCCAGTCCGGGGTCTCTCCAGCGGCTCCGAAGTCGCGTGTTCCCGTTATGCAAAACAGGGGAAGGGTCATCCGGTCAAAGGCCTCAGGACCCAGCCCCAGCCGCCCGGAACCCTGGCCGCTGATAACCACTCCGCCCCGGAAACCTGAGGGGAGGGGCGGCGGCGGCTCCGGCGACAGTCGCGCACCGCACAGAACCAGGGTCAGGTAGGCGCCGAAGGAGTGGCCAGCCATGCCTATGCGCGACGGGTCCAGACGGTCGCGAACCGCCGCAGGAAGCCGGGTGTCTTTCGCCCGGATCAGGGCGAGGAGGAACCCGATGTCCGCCAGACGGTTCCTGAGGAAGACCGGTCGTTCCAGGACGTCGGCCAACGGGCTTGATGCCGGACGGCCGCCCATGGCGGCGGCGAGCGCCTTTCGGACGGCCGTAGCGTCCTCCGCCGGCAGGGCGGGGTCCGGGACCTGCAGGGAATCCGAATGGGTCGGATGGATGACGATCACGCCGCGGGCGGCCCAGGATCGGCCTGTCTCTCCGAAGGCCGCCAGGGAGCCGCCGAAGCCATGACTGAAGAGAACGACGGGGAAGGGCCCGGCGCCCGTCGGCAGGTGGATCCGGGTGGCGATTGTCCTCCCTCTCGCGGGATCGACCAGGTCGATGCGGTCGAGCGTGAAGGAAGCCGGCTGGAGTTCCTGCGGGACGGCCAGGGCCGGGGCAGCCTGGAGAAGGTGTCGGCGACTGAGCATGCCCGCAGTCTATCTGTCCACGTCGCAGGGGCGCCAGTCCGCATCAGGACTGGCGCCCAGGTATCGCCTTCGATACTCGGGTCGCAAGGAGCGCCTGATGTCTGAATCCCCCGGAACGCCTTTTCGCCAGCTGCTGGAATCCCTGGAGCCCGGGGACGGGGGCCTCGGCATCGACCTGCCCGGGGACTGGCTTCAGGGTCGCACCGCTTACGGCGGTCTGACGGGCGCGCTCTGCGTCGAGGCGGCCAGGCGCCTCAATCCGGACCTGCCCCCCCTCCGGAACGCCCACTTCGCCCTGGCCGGGCCCGCCACCGGGCGACTGACGGTCACCGCCGGCGTCGTTCGCCGGGGGAAGTCCGCCGTCGTCATCGAGGCCTCTGTGACGGGTGAGGCTGGCCCGGCGGCGCGCGCCCTCCTGACCTATGGAACCGGCCGGGAGTCACGGGTCGTCCGGGACGGCGACGCCGCGCCCGCCGTCCCGTCGCCTCAGGACTGCCCGGCCTTCTTCGATCCGGACCGCGCCCCAGGCTTCGCCCGTCACTTCGACGTCCGCCTCGCGGCGGGCGCCCGTCCCCCGACCCCGGGGGCGGAGCCCCCACCTGCGTCTGGATCCGCCATGGTGATGGCGAGACGCCCGGGGGCCTGCCCGCCCTCGTGGCCCTGGCGGACGCCATTCCCTCGCCCGCCCTTGTGCTGTTTCCGGAGTTCGCCCCTTTCAGCACCATGACCTAGTCCCTGGACCTTGCGGCTTCAGCGCCGGCCAGCGCCTCGGGATGGTGGCTGCTGGACAGCCGGATCGAGGCGGCCGGCGACGGCTATGCGACCCAGGACATGACTCTCTGGAACGACGAGGGCGCGCTGATCGCCCGCGCCCGCCAGATGGTCTCCCTCTTCATCTGACCGGATCCAGGCCCAGCCAGCTTCGGACTCTGGGGATTCGTCTCAGGACCAGGAACTCCAGGAGGGCGACGGCGACCAGGCTGACGCCCAGCACGGGCATGAAGACCCCCAGCGCCAGGATGGCGAGGCCGACGCCGCCGGCGGCGCCGGGGTTGGCGAGGCGTTCCGGCGCCCCCAGAACACCCTGAGGTCCCCGCCTGCGCCACATCACGATCCCGCTGACAGACAACAGGACCAGCCCGCCGGCGGCGATGAGGCCCAGCACCTGATTGCCCAGCCCGAACAATTGGCCCTCATGTGCGGCGATGCCGTAGCCGATGGCCTGGTCGATCGGGTGCTTCTCCCCGAAGTCCTCGCGGCCTGTCACGGCGCCCGAGGCAGGATCCAGGGTCAGCACCACCCGCTGCGGCCGGTTCGGCGTCTCCGATCTCACGGTCCAGTCCGGAGAGGACCGCCAGCCGCCGCCCGGGGCCGGAGGGGCGATCAGGACCGGGGGCGGCAGGCCAAGACCCGCGGCGGCCTCGGCCATCCGGTCGAGGGAGGGTGCAGAGGCCTCGGCGGCGTGGTCCTTGTGACCCGCAGGACCAGAGAGCGCACGATGCGCGGCGTGTTCCTCGGCTTGCTCCGTGTTCCGACCGGAGGACCACTCCTGGGACGCTGCGAGGGTTCCCGTCGCCCGGCGCACCTCCTTGAAGGCGTCATTCCAGACCGTTGTCCAGGGCAGGCCGGTCAGGAGAAGGAAGAGGGCGAGGCCCGAGATCCAGAAGCCCGTGACGGCGTGCAGGTCCCGCCAGGCCAGGCGTCCGCCCAGGCCGAGCCGGGGCCAGAGGATCCCGCCCGGCCCGCGCCCCCCGCGGGGGAACCACAGAACAAGGCCGGTCAGGATCATCACCACCGCCCAGCCGGCGGCGAGCTCGACCAGGATCGAGCCCCGGTCGCCCATCAGCAGCTCGCCGTGGAGCGTCTTGATCACCTCCATGGGCCGGTCCGCCTCGCGCTGAAGGCCCAGGACCACCTTCGTCTCCGGGTGGACGAAGGCGATCAGGGGGCCGTCCGGGGTGGACAGGATGACCCGCGCCGCATCATCCGCTTCCCGCCGCACCTCGTAGAACCGCAGGCGCGAACCCTCGGGCGCCGCAGCCAGGGCCGCCTTCACCTGGGCCTCCGGGCTCCTCGGACCGCCCTCCACGACCAGGTGGTCGTAGGGACTGTCCAGGAAAGCCTCGACCTGGGGCTTGAAGAGGTAGGCCGCCCCGGTCAGCGAGAGGATGATGACGAAGGGGATGCAGAACAGGCCGGCGTAGAAGTGCCAGCGCCAGACCGTGCGGTGGGCGAGGATGGCGCGGCGCTCGCGGGTGTCGGTCATGTCGCTCACCACCGCCCCTTCAGGTCGATGACCAGGGTCCTCTGGGGCAGGGGATGGGCGACATAGGCCTTGTCGTTCAGGAGGTTGTCGACGCCCACGCCCAGTTTGGCGTGCTCTCCGATCGCAAACGTCACCCGCCCGTCGACCGTGAAGTACTCGCTCTGGAACCCGTAGGCGTCGCCCCGGGACAGGCCGAAGAGGTCCGAGTTGGGGCGTGTGGCGTAGCGCCATCCGAGGGCGGCGCGGGCGCCGTCCGAAATCCGGTAGCGGATTGATCCGTTCGACCGCCATTCGGGGATCCGAGGGAACATCTGGCCCTCGGCGGCGGGCGCCGCGGCGTTCCTGAGGGTCCGGGCGTCCATCCACGAGACATTGGCGTCGATGTCGAGGCCCGGGAGGCCGACATCGCGGGCCTCGGCGATCAGTTCGAGCCCGACCTGCCGGACCCGGTCGACGTTCTTGTAGGACGAGACCACCTGGCCATAGGGGTTGAGGCCCTGGACGCTGAAGATGGCGTCATGGACGTCCTGCAGGAAGGCCGAGCCCGTAACCCGGACATCGCCGAAGCTGCGCCGCAGGATCAGGCTGGCGTCCACCGAGGTCTCCGGCCTCAGGTTGGGGTCGAAGCTCTGCGGGTCGATCTGCTGGGTGACGTCGTCGATCCGCCCCTGGAAGAGCTCGCCCACGGTCGGGAATCGCGTGGCCGTCCCAAGGCTCAACTGGACGTCCCAGCCCGCCGCCAGGGGGCCCTGGAAGCTGAACTTGGGGCTGACGGCGCTGTCGGTCCGTTCAGGGTAGTCATCGTCCACCCGGCGGCCGGCGATGAGCTTGCCGATGCCGCCCTCATGCGCCTTCCAGGCGTCGTAGCGCAGGCCTGCGGTCAGCCGGTAGTCGCCGGGGAGGGCGATCTCGTCCTCGATGAAGACCCCGAAGGTCGTCGTCTTCCCCCAGGTCCCCGCGGAGAAAATCGGCGACGTCGCGGTCTTCCAGGCCGTGGTGTTGAAGGTCTCGGACCTTGTCTCATAGAGGCTGCCGTTGGCGCCGATGGCGAGGGCGTGGTCCCCGAAGGCCTGTTTCAGGACGAGGTCGCCCGTCCACCAACCGGGCTCCCGGGCAAGGGTCTGAGTCCCCGCGCCGTTCACCAGGCCCGTCGCCATGTCGCGGGAGGTGCGGCCGTCCTGGCGGGCGATCCAGTAGCGGGAGAGGTTGGCCGAGACATCCCATCCCAGGGCCTCGCCCCCGGCCTTCAGGCCCGCGAGGTACTCGGTGCGCTCGGTCAGGGACCGGGTCAGGCCGGTCGCGTTCCAGGTCTTTCCGCCGAAGGCGACCTTGCCCTGCCAGACCGGCGCGCCGGCGGCGTTCCTGAGGAAGGTGCGCGTATCCGTCAGGTCCTGGTCCGTCAGCCAGGCGAAGCCCATGGCCTCCAGCTTCCAGCCATTGTCCATCTCCCAGCCCGCCCGGAGGCGAATCTGGTCCTGGACGACATGGACGGGAGAGGCGGCGCCAAAGACCGGGGTCGCCAGCCGGGGGTCGACAAAGGCCCCCGTCACCGCCGTCCCTGTCCCGGTCGTCGCGGACAACAGGGTGTAGGTCATGGACTGGCCAGTGTTCTCGAAATGGCGGAAACCGGCCCGGAGGCTGAAGGGCGAGTCCTTCGGCTTCCAGGCGAAGCCGCCCTCGGCGCTGTACCCCCGGAAGGTCTCGTCGAAGCCGTACTCCTTGAAGGGCATGGTCATGACCTGGCCCTGGGCGTAGGCCTCGTCCCGCTCGGGGGCGCGGGTGGTGACCGAGATCACCCCGCCCATGGAGTTGCCGCCGTAGCGCGCCGAATAGGGTCCGTAGACGATGTCGAACTGGCGCACCTCCGCCGGACCCACGACATTCCACTTGGGCGGGAAGTCCCAGCGGTTGCCCAGGAAGTTGGAGACTACGAAGCCGTCGACCAGGACGAGCGTCCGGGCGCTCTGGACGGTGTTGGCGCCGCGCAGGGCGACCACGGCGTTGTCGTCGCCGGCGAAGCGCTTCCGGACAAAAAAGTTCGGGGCGTACTTCATCAGGTCTTCGACATTGATGGCGTTCACGGCCCGGAACTCGGTCTCGCCAAGGGAGACGGACAGGCCGCGCGGCTGGACGGTGATGGGCTGGTCCCCCTGGCCGACGACGATGACGGCTTCGACCTCCGGGGCTTCAGGGGCGTCGGCCGACCCGGCGGCGCGGGCGGTCAGGGGGGCGGCGGCGAGGCACAGGGCCGCCGCGAGGGCGCGGCGCGAGGCGCCGGCGCAAAGACGGGGATGCATGAGGGAGCTCTCGACTGAACGTCAGGCATGGCCGGACCAGGCCGGCCGGGGCGACAAGGTTCAGGCGAAGCGGGGCGGGCCGGTCTTGGGTGGAGGCGGGGCGGGAAGCCCAAGTCCGGGCCGAAGGTCCTTGCCCTGGACACCCTCGGGGACCAAAGGCGCGGGCCAGGGGGCGGGAGCCGGCAGGAGGACCGACTCTGCCGGGGTAAAGACCGCGAGGCCGGCGAAGGCGCAAGGCGAGTCCGAGGCGCCCTTGCCGGACTCAGGCGGCCCCTCCGGGTCCCCCGGCAGGACGGACATGGCGCCCTGGCCGGTGCAGAGGGTCATCTGGAGGCCGCCCTCCGGGGCCGCAGCCACCATCACCCCGGTGGGCACGAGCACGCGCAGGGCCAGGGCCAGGACCGCCAGCACAGGGGCGACCCGACGGAGCACCCGGAAAAGGCCTGCGACGCGCATGGCGTGCGTGTTAGGCTGGGCTCGCCAGTTCTGTCCAGTGGCGTCGTCGCTCCAGGTTGTCACGCGACGGCGTCCGCGGCCCCCGGGCGGCGATCTAGGCCGGCGCGTGACGCCGCCGCGCGTCAGGCTGCGCTGGAGCATACCTGCGACTTCCCGGAGGGGTCAGGCTGGCGAATGACCGGGCGTGCAGAGAGCCCGCTGTCGGGATCCGACGGAAACGTCGAGTTCCCGGTCTTCGTCAGAGAGGGCTGACTATTCCCGACCGCTCGCGCGCCAGATCCCGTCGGCATTCTGGCACACCTCGAACTGCCGGGGTTTGCCGTCCTGCGGCGACTGCTGGACCCAGCGACAGTTCTGCCGGCTGTAGTCGGTCTGTGCGATCCGGGGCGGATAGTCGATACAGGTTACCGAAGCGCGGCCGACGCCATAGCCTACGCCTGCTCCTGCAGCGGCTCCCAGAAGGGTTCCATCGGTCTTGTGCCCCTTCGCCGCGACAGCCCGGCCAAGGAGGGCGCCTCCGATCGCACCGATCAGAGCGCCTTTGGTCCCGGCTTCCTGCTTCTGTTGCTTGCAGACGTCGCCTTTGCCGAAGTCGCCGGCAGGCGGTTCCGCCAACAATGGAGACGGGGCCGCGGCGGCGAGCATGGCGACCAGTGCGGAGGCGGCGATGAACTTGTGCATGGACGGACTCCTTCTCTTCCGAAACCGGGATGGAGCGAGAAGATGGCGAATGCAAGGCCGATAGGGGCTCCCGCCTGCACCCCGGAAGGGTCTAGACTCATCGGGTGTCGTCCAGAAGACCCACTCCACGCCGCCCGCCTCCTCGGCGTTCCCCACCCGAGGGGGCTCTGCAGGTCATCGACCTCGGCGGCGAGGGCGACGGCGTTGTGCGCTTGGCTGAAGGTCGCGTGCTCCATGTTGCAGGCGTGCTCCCGGGCGAAGTGATCCGGCTGGCCTCGGGTCCGGATGGCCCCGTCCTCGACGCCGTTGAGAGCGCCAGTCCTGAGAGGCGCGCCCCGCCCTGTCCGCATTTCGGAACCTGCGGCGGCTGCGCCCTGCAGCACTGGGATGAGTCCGCCGCTCTCGACTGGAAGGTGGAGCGCCTGAGGGCCACCCTGGCGCTGGAGCGCCTGGAGGCCGAGATCCTGCCCGTCGTGCGCACCGCGCCGGGAAGCCGCAGACGCGCGGCCTTGCACGCTCGCAGGGGGAGCTCGCGCGCCGAGGCGCGGATCGGATTCAAGGCGCGTGGCTCCTGGAGCCTGGTCGAGATCGCCGGCTGCGCCGTCCTGGACCCGGCGATCGTCCGCGCCCTGCCGCTGTTGCGGCGGCTGGCGGCGCCCCTGCTGGAGCATCCAAAGTCAGCGCCCTCCCTCCATGTCACCGTGACCGAGACCGGCCTGGACATTGATGTGAGCGGTGTTGAGGCGCGCTCCGGCGGTCTGTCGGCCGACGCAAGGCAGACCGTGGCCGGTATCGCCGGAGAAGGCGACGTCGCCCGACTGACCCTGGCCGGCGAGGCCGTGTTCCTGCAGCGACAGCCCATTGTCCGCCTGGGTCGGGCCCTGGTGGCCCTGCCTCCCGGGGCCTTCCTCCAGGCTGCGCCCTCCGCAGAGAGGGCCATGGTTGCCGAAGCGGTCGCCGCAGCCGCTGGCGCCCGCCGTATCGCCGACCTGTTCTGCGGGGTAGGCACCTTTACCTTTCCGCTCGCGGAGGTTGCGCCCGTCCTTGCCGCTGACGGATCGGCGACCGCGATCCAAGCCCTGAACTCCGCGCTTTCCACGGCGCCGGGCCTGCATGGCGTCACTGCCGAAAGCCGGGACCTCTTCCGACGGCCCATCGCCTCCGGAGAGCTCCGGCGGATCGACGTGATCGTCTTTGATCCGCCACGCGCCGGCGCTTTCGCCCAGACGGCTGAGATCGCTCAGTCGGGCGCCGCGAGGGTCGTGGGGATTTCCTGCAATCCCGCCACCTTCGCCCGCGACGCCCGTCGATTGGTCGACGCCGGCTTTCGCCTGGAGCGCATCCGGCCGGTGGACCAGTTCCTCTGGTCGCCGCATCTGGAGTTGGTGGCGGTGTTCAGCCGATAGGTTGCCCGGCGCAAGCGGAACGGGCAGACTCCAGCTGTCTTTTGTGGGGAGATCCGGCATGGCCGCAGGGGCGGGAACGGACCGTCATGACGCGGCGCGCCAGGATCTGGCGGCTCTGTTCACCCTGGCCTGGCCGGTGGTGATCTCCCGTCTGGGCATGATGACCATGGGGCTCAGCGGCGCGATCGTCGTTGGTCACTATTCCGCCATTGAATTCGGTTGGCACGCCATGGCCTGGGCGCCGACGACCGTGGTGCTGGTGGTCGGCACTTCGCTGCTTGGCGGCGTGCAGGTCATGACGGCCAGGGCGATAGGCGAGGGAAGGCCGGGAGAAACCGGGGCGGTCCTGCGTCGCGGGCTCGCCTACGGAGTCCGGGTGGGGATCCTGGCGACCCTGGTGTTGTTTTTTCTCGGCCCCTGGATTCTGACCCTGCTCCGGCTCCCGGCGGACCTTGTTGCGGGCGCCACGCCGCCTCTTCGGATCTTCGCCCTGTCCATGCCGTTCTTCGTGATCGGAGCGGCCTGTTCCGCCTGGCTGGAGGGACTGGGTCGCCCGAGGATCGGCGCTGTCCTGATGTGGTCGGCCAACCTGGTCAATCTTGTGGCCCTCCTGTTCCTTGTGCCGGGAAACTTTGGCCTGCCCGCCCTGGGCGCCGCCGGGGCGGCCACCGCCACCCTGATCGCCAGAGCTGCGCTGACCCTCGCCCTGGCGATCTACATCCTTCGAATGCCTGAGGCGCGGAATCTGGGTGTCTTCACGCGCCCGCCGCCCGCCCCAGACGCGGCCAGGGAGCAGACTCAGATTGGTCTGGGCGCCGGCGGCTCACAATTCTTCGAGGGGGCGGCCTTCGCCGGCATGAACGTGATCGCCGGCTGGCTGGGCGTGCTCCAGGTCGCAACCTGGAGCATCGTGATCAATGTGATCTCCATCGCCTTCATGGTTCCGCTGGGCATTGCAACGGGCGTTTCGGTGCTGGTCGGAAGGGCCTATGGCGCCGGGGACGCCGCCGCCATCCGCCGCATCAGTCTCATCGCCTACGCCGTGACCCTGGCCTTTTGCCTTGCGGTCAGCCTGGTCTGCTGGCTGGGGGCCAGCCTGATCGCCTCGGGCTACACCACTGATGCGGCGACCCTCGCCCTGGCCGTCCCCGCCCTGATCCTGGCCGCCGCCATTGTGCCGCCTGACGCCCTGCAGGTTGTGGTCGCCCAGTCCCTTCGGGCGAGGGGCGACATTCTCATCCCCACCCTGACCCACTTCGTCAGCTATGTCCTCGTCATGGCGCCGCTTGCCTGGTTCCTGGCCCTGCCAGGTGGGCGGGGTGTCAACGGTATCGTCGAGGGCGTCCTCATCGCCAGCCTGCTGTCTTCCGGTCTCCTGCTGGCGCGCTTCGCCATCCTGTCGCGGAAGTCGCTCGCGTGAGCGGCGTCGACTGGACGGACGCTGAGAACGACCTGATCGTCGCGGATTACATCCGTATGCTGGTCGAGGATCTTTCGGGTAGGCCGTACAACAAGGCGGCGCACAACCGTGCTCTGCAGGCACAGCTTCCGGGGAGGAGCAGGGCCTCAATTGAGTGGAAGCACCGGAACATCAGCGCCATTCTTCGGGAGATAAATGAACGCTGGATCCCGGGTTACAAACCTGCGGTCGACTTCCAGGAGACGCTCATTGATGCGGTTCTCAGGAGCCATATCCGCAGTCCTCTCCCATGGCGGACCGCGACTTCGCCCAGGAGGGTCGGCGAGTCGGCATCTCTTTACATTCTTCCGCCGCCCCCGCCTCTGAACTGCGACACCCTTGCGGACAAGCAGCGCAAGGCCCTCGCCAGCCGCTTTGATCCCGCCGAGGCAGACGCCCGGAACCGCGAGATGGGCCGCGCCGGCGAGGAACGTGTTTTGGATTTCGAGCTGTGGACCCTCAGGAGCGCGGGCCGCGGTGACCTCGCCGAAAAGGTCCGCTGGACCTCCCAGGAAGACGGTGACGAGGCGGGTTACGACATCGCCAGCTTCAAGCCCGACGGGCGGCCCCGCCTCCTGGAGGTCAAGACAACGAACGGCTGGGAGCGATCCGCCTTCCACATCAGCCGCAATGAACTGGCTGCCGCCAGCGACAACCGCGAGGCTTGGCGCCTCGTCCGGGTCTGGAACTTCGCCCGGGAGCCCCGGGCCTTCGAGCTGGCGCCCCCGCTCGACGCCCATGTCAGCCTGACGCCGACAAGCTTCCTGGCGCGTTTCGCTTAGCCCTCGACCCCCAGGATCCAGCCTTCCTCGCGTTCAGCCTCGGCGACTACCTCGGGGGCGAGGGTCTTGCCGGGGCCGAAGATGGCGCCGAGGCGGCCGGCCTCGTCCAGCTTGGCGAAGTGCTCGGCCGTGACCCGGACCTGCGCGAGGTCCTTGACCTCGCCGGGGCCGGGCTGGGCCTTGTAGAGCGAAGGGTAGACCTCGGCCGCCACGACCTCGACGCCGGCGAGGTCGGCCTCCGACAGGTTCCGGAAGCCGGTCTCGAAGGGCCAGATTCGAAAGCCTTCACCCCGGGCGGCCTGGAGCCGACGCACGAAGGGGATGCCCAGCAGGGCCTGACCGCCCACCGAGCCGTTGTAGTAGAGCTTCCAGATCGAGGCCGCCTTGGCCGCCGCGTCGGCGTGGCGGAACTCGGGCAGGTCGTCGGGCCCGTGCTCGCGGGTGCGCTTGGTCTGCAGGGTCGTCAGGGCGTCCTTGGGCGGGCAACCCCAGAACGGGAAGGGGCCGCCGGTCATGCGCCGGTTGATTTCCGAGCCCACGCCGAACCGGTTGTTGGTGTTGTCCGGCTTGTCCTTCACCATGCGGTCCAGCTGGTCCCACGCCGCCCGCCAGGGCGCCTCGCCTGGCAGGCTCAGGGCGTTCGCAAACCCGCGTGGGAAGCCGAGGGGGAAGTCGAAGCCCAGCAGGGCCCGCTCCGAGCGCTTGCGGAAGTCATCGAGCAGGGCGGTCAGCCTCTTCTCCGCCTCGGCCCGGGTCGGCGGATTGAAGGCCTCGAAAGCCAGGCGAAAGCGCACGTCGCGCTTCATCACCCCGATCCAGACGGAGTCCGCCCCGGTGGTCGGCTTGGCGGCGGCGCTCCAGTCGACAATGACGTAGGCGTTGAAGAGGCGGGACACGGGTGATCTCCGACGGTCAAGGAGCCTTATCTAGCGGCTGAAGGGGGCCACGCCAACGGTCGGCGGGTTTGCGGTCCCGCCCTTTGGTGGCAAGCTGGTGCGGATGGATGGAGGCGCCCCATGACAGAGGCTCTGCGGACCCCGGACGCTCGTTTTGCTGACCTTCCGGGCTTTCCCTGGGGGCCCGCCTGGTTGGATGACCTGCCGGGGTATGAAGGCCTGCGGTGTGCGGTGATCGACGAGGGGCCGAAGCGGGGCGCTCCGACCTTCCTGTGTCTGCACGGCGAACCCACCTGGAGCTATCTCTACCGCCGGATGATCCCTGTCTTTCTGGCGACAGGCGCGCGGGTTGTCGCCCCCGACCTGTTCGGCTTCGGACGCTCTGACAAGCCGGTCGACGACGCCGTCTATGGCTTTCACTTTCACCGGAACATGCTGCTGGCCCTGGTCGAGCGACTGGACCTTCAGGACATCACCCTGGTGGTCCAGGATTGGGGCGGAATCATCGGTTTGACCCTGCCCGTGGACGCCCGCTTTCGCGCGCGCCTCTCCCGGCTGATTGTAATGAACACCACGCTGGCCGTCGGCTCCCCGCCGTCGCAAGGCTTTCTGGACTGGCGGACCTACGTCAAGGCCAATCCGGACCTGGCGGTCGGCGCCCTGATGTCGCGCGCTTGTCCCCACCTGACCCGGAGCGAAACGGCCGCCTACGACGCTCCGTTCCCCGACGTCCGATACAAGGCCGGCGTCCGGGCCTTTCCCGAGCGGGTCATGACCGATCCGGGCATGGAGGGGATCACCGAGAGCCTGGCCGCCCGGGAATTCTGGTCCAGGAGCTTTGAAGGACCGGTTTTCATGGCGATCGGAGAAACCGACACCGTGCTCGGCCCGCCTGTCATGGAGGCCCTGCGCGCTGATCTGCGCAACTGCCCGGAGCCCCTTCGAATCCCCGAAGCTGGTCATTTCGTGCAGGAATGGGGCGGCCCCATCGCCGAGGCCGCCCTCCGGTCGTTTGCCGCGAGTTAGCTCAACTTCACAAGCATCTTGCCCATGTTCTCGCCCTTGAAGAGGCCGATGAAGGCGTCGGGGGCGGCGGCGATGCCTTCGCGGACCGTCTGGCGCCACTTGAGCTTGCCGGAGGCGTGCCAGCCGGCGAGGTCCTTCAGGAAGTCGCTCATCATGTCCCAGTGGTTGGAGACGATGAACCCTTCCAGCCGCAGGTTCTTGCCGATGATTAGGGCCATGTTCGATGGACCGGCCACGGGCGCCTCGGCGTTGTACATCGAGATCATGCCGCAGATGGCGATACGGGCGAAGGGCCGGGCGGCGTTCAGCGCCGCTTCACGGTGGCCGCCGCCGACAGTGTCGAAATAGCCGTCGACGCCATCGGGAGCCGCCTCGGCCAGGGCGGCCGTCAGGGCGGCTGCGGAATCGCCGACCGCCTTGTAGTTGATCACCGCGTCGACCCCGATCTCGTCCTTCAGGAACTTAGCCTTTTCGGCGCCGCCGGCGGAAGCGATGACCTTGTGGCCCTTCAGTTTGGCGATCTGGCAGACTAGGGAGCCCACGGCGCCGGCGGCGCCGGAGACAAAGACCACGTCGCCGGGCTTCAGCGCTGCGACGCGCAGCAGGCCGGCGTAGGCGGTCAGGCCGGGCCTGCCGGCGACGCCCAGGAAG
>JBJTFE010000321.1:0-3612 GCA_046093265.1 Phenylobacterium sp.
CCGCCAGGGCGATGGAGGCGGCGATCCCCCCGCACATGCCCGCGCAGTGCAGGCTGGAGGCGAGGCCCAGCAGCAGGCCGCCTCCGAAATCCAGGGTGATCATGCTGCGCCTCGCCGCCGGCCGTCCGGCGCTGCTATAGAGACCCCATGGCCGAGGCCTTCAACTCCGTAGAACTCCCGCAGGACAAGGCCGAGCGCTACGCCGCCCTGGCGGGCGAGGTCGCCTCGGTCCTGGAGGGCGAGCCCGACCTCACCGCCCGCATGGCGGTTGTGGCCGGCATGCTGGCCCAGGCCTTTCCACACTTCTTCTGGACCGGCTTCTACCGGGTCGATCCCGCGCGGCCGGGCGAGCTGGTCCTCGGTCCCTATCAGGGCACGCTCGGCTGCCTGCGCATTCCCTTCGGCAAGGGGGTGTGCGGGACGGCGGCCCAGCGCCGCGAGACGGTGATCGTCGAGGATGTCCCCGCCTTCCCGGGACACATCGCCTGCGACTCCCGCTCGGCCAGCGAGATCGTCTGTCCGGTGTTCGACGCCGGCGGCGCTCTGATCGCCATCCTCGACGTGGACGCCGAGGTCCCGGCCGCCTTCGACGCGACCGACGCTGGGGGCCTGAATCGCATCCTGTCCCGGATATTCTCGGCCTGAACCCCCCGCGGGCGGTGCGGAACGGCTTGGCTTCCCCCGCGTCCGGGGCCTATGGTCCCGCCCCGATGCGGCCCGGGATCGCCCGGGCGTGAACATGGGAGCGAAGACATGGCCGAGGCCTATATCGTTGCGGCGGGTCGCACCGCCGGCGGCCGCAAGGGCGGCAAGCTGAAGGACTGGCATCCGACGGACCTCGCCGCCGTGGTGCTGAACGACCTGGTGGACCGGACGTCGATCGACCCGGCCGCCATCGAGGACGTGGTCATGGGCTGCGTCATGCAGGTGGGCGAGCAGTCGACCAACGTCGCGCGCAACGCCGTCCTGGCCTCCAAGCTGCCCGAGAGCGTGCCCGCCACCAGCGTTGACCGTCAGTGCGGTTCGTCCCAGCAGGCCCTGCAGTTCGCCGCCCAGGCGGTGATGTCCGGCACCATGGACGTGGTGATCGCGGCGGGCGTGGAAAGCATGAGCCGCGTGCCCATGGGCCTGTCGGTCTCCCTGCCGGCCCAGAACGGCTTCGGCGTGCCGAAGAGCCCCTGGCAGGAAGAGCGCTATCCCGGCATCCAGTTCTCCCAGTTCATGGGCGCCGAGATGGTCGCGGAGAAGTACAACCTGACCAAGGACCAGCTGGACGAGTACAGCTATCGCAGCCACCAGCGCGCGATCGCGGCCACCCAGGCGGGCGCCTTCAAGGACGAAATCATCGGCGTCGAGATCAAGGACGCCGACGGCAAGACCGTCCTGCACACCGTGGACGAGGGCATCCGCTTCGACGCCAGCCTCGACGGCATCCGCGGCGTGAAGCTGCTGCGTGAGGGCGGCCGGATCACGGCGGCCTCCTCCAGCCAGATCTGCGACGGCGCCTCGGGCGTCATGGTGGTCTCGGAGCGCGCGCTGAAGGCGCACAACCTGACCCCCCTGGCCCGCATCCATCACCTCTCGGTCATGGGCCATGACCCGGTGATCATGCTGGAAGCCCCGCTTCCGGCCACTGAGCGCGCCCTGAAGAAGGCCGGCATGAAAGTCGAGGACATCGATGTCTTCGAGGTCAACGAGGCCTTCGCCTCCGTGCCCGTCGCCTACCTGCAGCGCCTCGGCGTCGACCCCGACAAGCTGAACGTCAACGGCGGCGCCATCGCCCTGGGCCACCCCCTCGGCGCCTCGGGCGCCAAGCTGATGGCCACCCTGCTCAACGCCCTGAAGGGCAAGGGCGGTCGCTATGGTCTGCAGACCATGTGCGAAGGCGGCGGCCTGGCCAACGTGACCATCATCGAGCGCCTGTAAGGCGCCGGTGAGCGGCCGTCGGATCGTGGTCACGGGGGCCTTCGGGGTCCTCGGCGCCGCGGTGGCGAAGGCCGCCGCGGCCGGCGGCGATCGGCTGGCCCTCCTGGACTTCGCGCCCGCGCCCCCGGACGGCCTCGTCGCCGCCTGCGGGCCGGGCGCCCCGGTCCTTCCCGGGGTCGACCTGACCGACCCCGAGGCTGCTGGCCGGGCGATGGACGCCGCCGCAGCCGGCCTGGGCGGGATCGACGCCCTCCTCAACATCGCCGGCGGCTTCGCCTGGGAGACCCTCGACGGGGGCGACACGGCCACCTGGGACCGGCTCTACCGCATGAACGTCTCGACGGCGGCCAACGCCTGCCGCGGGGCCCTGCCGCACCTGCGGGCCTCGGCTGCGGGGCGGATCGTCAATGTCGGGGCCAACGCCGCCCTGCGCTCAGGCGCGGGCATGGGCGCCTACGCCGCCTCCAAGGCCGGGGTTCACCGGCTGACCGAGAGCCTCGCCGAAGAGCTCAAGGGCGACCGGATCACGGTCAACGCCGTCCTGCCCTCGATCCTCGACACCCCCGCCAACCGGGCCGACATGCCCAAGGCGGACCCGTCGCTTTGGGTCGCGCCCGCCGAGCTTGCGGCGGTGATCCTGTTCCTCGCGTCCGAATCCGCCTCGGCGGTGACCGGGGCCCTCGTTCCCGTGACCGGTCGCGTTTGAGTCCCCGGTAGGCGCCCTTTTTGCTGGCCCTGGCGGAGTTTGCGCGTCAGACTCTGCAACCGGGAGGAAAGATCCTTGATGCTTGCGCCTGTTCTCGCGGCCGTCTCGGCCGTTTCCCTGGCTGAGCCCTCACCTGCGGCCCCGGGGGGGCCGCCACCCGAGGCCGCCGCCGAAGCGACCGAACGGGGCGTGATCTCCTATCCGCCCTCCTTCTTCGCCGAAGTCGGCCCGTCCACCGCCCTTGATATGGTGCAGCGACTGCCCGGTTTCTCCTTCGACAGAGGCGCGGCCGTGCGGGGTCTTTCCGGCGCGGGCGGCAACGTGCTGATCGACGGCGAGCCGCCCGTGTCGAAGAACGACTCTCTGGAAGAGATTCTGCGGCGGATACCGGTGTCTTCCGTCCTGCGCATCGACGTGATCCGCGGCGGCGCGCCGGGCATCGACATGCAGGGCCGGACGGTGATCGCCAACGTCATCCGCAAATCCTCCGCCGGCGTGAAGGGCGCCTTCGTCTGGACGATGTGGCCGATCTCTGACGGTCGGTTCTTCTTCGGTCCACGGGGCGAGATGCAATGGCGTGAGGGCCAAAGGCTGGTCGAGCTTTCCTTCGTGATCGGCAAGGGACCCCAGGAAATGGCCGGGGACGGCCCCCGGGTCCGTGTCGACGCCACCGGAAACACCCTGATCCGTTCGAAGATCGACAACGACGCGCAAGGATCCCGCCGGTGGCTGGTCGGCGCCTATGAAACGCCCTTCGCCGGGGGCCGGCTCAGGCTCAACGGCGCTTACATCGGCGGGGATGCGGACGGCGAGTACTACGACAAGATCACCTATCCGTCCGTCTACCGGGAGTTCCAGTACTTTTCCGAGGACCGCGCGCAGAGCGAGCTAGGCCTGCGCTGGAACCGGCGCGCAGGTCCCAACCAGCTGGATCTCGTCGCCTTCCAGCAGTGGAACAGGACGGACAACTACGCCCGGTT